>JAHHRP010000033.1 GCA_020025735.1 Evtepia sp. | reverse complement strand
CCGTAATTACTATATCCATACTACTTTTACAAGTACCTTAATCCTTTTCAACTCATCTTAACTATGCGCTTCCTGCTCGTTCCCACGGCTCTTTTCCGTCCTGTCCAAGCAATGTTTCAAAGGACCCTTTCTTACCCTCCGTACTCGTCAAACAACGCTTTGAGCCGATCGCTGTATTCCTCTACCAGTCTGTCCTCCCGAGGGTACAAACTGGGAAACGATCCGAAGCGGGTATATTGTCCATGGAGCAACTCCATAAGCGCTTCAAAAAACTCACCCTGGCACAGATGGACCACCCCCACAGAGAGGGTTTCCAGAAAGAAAAAACCAATCACCTCTTGCCCTGTCCCGTCCTTGAACCGGGTGATGAGATACACACCCCGCACAAGCTCTCGCGTCAAGGGCCGCCGCAGCACGGTACAGTAAGTCTCTCCTCTCCACCCGCCAAACACATCCCACATCTGTCGAGGCGCACAACGGCCATACAGATCCCGGAGCAATCGCTGGGCACCCTTACTTCCCAGGCGGAGCCAACGCAGCTGCCCGGTCTGGGTCATATCCATGAGCAGCCGTCCGGCACTGCGGCTGAGGTAGGGAGAGAGAACCGCCGGAGAACAAAACTCCCCTGACAAACGCCGAAAGTATCGGTCAAGCACCGGAATCTGTTCCTCCTCCAGCTGGCCCACCGCAGGTCTCAGCCGCTCGATCAGTTCCCTGACAGGCAAACGCCCCAGGTCATCGGGCAGCAGCTTTGTCACCATCTCCTGCGCCACCTGTACGCTGTGGAAATAAGCTGCAATCGTTGCACACAGCAAGGCATTCTCCCAATCGCTGCGGCAGCAAAAATGCCAGTCAAATTTCTCTATCACCCGCGCAGGGTCCTTTCCCACAAACCGAAGGATGCGTCCAATCGGATGCAGCCCGAAGTCACTGTCCCCCACAAAAAAACTAGCATTGTCACTCACCCGACCGGGGAAACGGTCAAACCAGTCCTGCACTCTGGGCGGCAGGTGATGCAGATGGTCCCAGTTCAGAAATCGCACACGTTCCTGTCCCTGGACCCGCTGCACAAAATACAGATCACTGCGCTGCGGACGATCGTAACAATCTCCATACCATTTAAACAGCAGATAAAAGCTATCGGGCTGGCAGGCGGCAGCCACCCAGGCCATCGTTGTCCATGCTTTGCAGATGGATGTCCGTTCTCCGGCATATTGGTCAAACAGCCAAGCGATTCTGGGCTGGGACAATATGTCATGATACATCCAACAGATCCTATGCTGATCGGTATCAACCATCAGGTCCTCAAAGGAGCCCGGGTCCAAATAGATCGGCTCATCAAAGAACATGATGCTGACCCCTTCTTTGCAAATGTTTTATGGTATTTTAATTATTATATCAGTTGTCCCCCACTTCTTCAATCACCGCAGCAATCTTTTCCCGAAAAAATATCTTCTTCCCTCTCAAACGGACACCGAAAAACGACCGAAGGCCACAGCCTCCGGTCGTTTCCATTTGTCAAAAAGCCTTGCAGCATTCGCCACCGCAACGTGGCACATTCCTTTTCGACTCTCTGTCCTATCACGGCTCGTATTGCTGGGGAATGGGATCAAATGACAGGATCTCCTCCTCTACCGGGGGCAGATCAGGTTCCTCTGGCTCCTGTCCATTCTTCATCCGTTCCCACTGGTCCCGTGTAATGAGAATCTGCCGGGGCTTGGCTCCCTCTGAGGGACCTACGATCCCCTTTTCCTCAATCTGATCCATCAGCCGCGCCGCGCGGGCATAGCCCAGTTTCAACCGCCGCTGGAGCATGGACACGGAAGCTTGACCAACCTCCAGAATCACCTCAACCCCATCAGGGAAAAGCTCATCCTGATCCTCTCCTGGCCCTTCTCCGGCAGAAAATCCACCGCCAGAGGACTTCCCTTTCTTCTCCGACTCGGTCACATGCTGCTCGATCTGCTCCATCACCGCGTTGTCGTACTCGGCTGGCGCATTTTCCTTTACGCTCTCTACCACCGCTGCCACTTCCTCGTCGGAGATGAAGCACCCCTGCACACGCAGAGGTTTCCCTGCGCCCAGAGGGAACCAGAGCATGTCTCCCTTCCCCACCAACTTCTCTGCCCCGGTGTTGTCCAAGATGATGCGGGACTCCAAGGAGGACGCCACGGCAAAGGCAATTCGGGAGGGGATGTTGGCCTTCATCAGGCCCGTAATGACGTCTGCCGACGGACGCTGGGTCGCAATGACCAAGTGCATCCCAGCAGCACGGCCCATTTGGGCCACCCGACAGATGGACTCTTCCACCTCCTTGGCAGCCACCAGCATGAGGTCGGCCAACTCGTCGATGACGATGACCACCTTCGCCATGGGTTCTACCCCCTCCTGGCTCTCCGCCCAATGGTTATAGGAGGACAGCTCTCGGACCCCTGCCTCGGCGAACATACGATAGCGCTTCATCATTTCTGTCACGGCCCACTGAAGGGCACCCGCCGCTTTTTTCGGGTCTGTGACCACAGGAATCAGCAGATGGGGAATCCCATTGTAGCCACCCAGCTCCACCATTTTAGGGTCCACCATAATCAGGCGCAGCTCTTGGGGGGTCGATTTGTAGAGCATACTGATGAGCAAGGAGTTAATGCA
The DNA here is from genome assembly GCA_020025735.1 of Evtepia sp. GTDB lineage: Bacteria > Bacillota > Clostridia > Oscillospirales > Oscillospiraceae > Evtepia. Next base: position 12,819 of record JAHHRP010000033.1, on the reverse strand, counting down.
CACAGATTTACCAGAACCGGTGGTACCAGCAATCAGCATATGGGGCAACTTGGAACAATCTCCCACAATATAGTTCCCCCCGATATCCTTACCAACGGAAAACGCCACCCTGGACTTGTGCCGCTGGAAGGCCGGGGACTCCAGCACCTCCCGAATGGGTACAGGAATGACCACCTTATTGGGTACCTCAATGCCCACCACAGAGATCTTTCCTGGCACCGGGGCGATTCGCACACTGGAGACCCCCAGGGCCAGCGCCACATCATCCGAAAGGTTTGTCAATTTGTTCAGGCGTACCCCCTGTTTCAGTGCCACTTCATACCGCGTAACCGATGGCCCCTGCACGGCCCCTGTCACATGGCCGTCGATCCCAAACGAAGTCAGCACACTGGACAACCGCTCCAGCGTCCCCTCCAGTTCCTGATGCGCTGCCTGTGCGCTCTCACCGCTTGGCTGGGTGAGCAGATCCAGCGCCGGATACTGATATGCTTGCAGCATGCCGCCTTCCAGCGTCTCCTGAATGGTCTGGGTGACTTCTTGCGCTTCCTGCTGGATCGCAGCCTGACGCTGGGCCTTGGTGGTCATGGGCACCGCCTCTGGCGGGGCAGGAGGTACGGGGGGCACAGGAGGTACAGGCGGTGCAGGAGGTGGCGTCTCAGGGATCGGTGCCTCAGGGACAGGCTCCTCCAGGCTGTGCCAAACAGGCGCTTCCTCAGAGATCGGAGGCGGTGCCTGGTGGACCAATTCATCCAACCCCTCATCGGGGTGCTCAGGGGAACTTTGTGCATCAAAGAACTGGTCCTTCTCTACGTTCAGCCCCTGCATGGATCGTTCAGCAGGGGCCTGCTCAACCTGTTCCGCTCTCTCCTTCTGTACGGGCGCTGCTTTGCGCTCTTTCTTCTGGGGAGGGGGATCATCCAACGGCAGGTCTGGCGCCTGTTTCCGGCCACGCACAGGCCATAAGGAGGACCGAGACGGTGCAGACCGGGCGGGGCGACTGGGTTCCGGCTCCACTTCCAGATCCTCATAAGCAGGGGGATGCTGGTAGATGGGCGGCGCATCGTAATAGTCCTCTTCTTCGTCCTCGTACCAATCCTCCCGACGCTCCCGCAGCGTCTCCACGGCGGCCCGAATCTTACCCGGTGTCACATGTGCGGCAATGGCCAGCAGGGCCAGGAACGCCAGCGCAAAGATCACGCCTGCCCCCGGACGGCTGAACCCTACCGTGCCCAGAACACCCAAAAGGCCGCTCACCGCGCCGCCGCCCGGTCCTTGAACCCCTTGGTCCCACAGCCAGCCAAAAAGGCCCGTCGTCTGAGGAATGTTTTTCCCCGCCAGCAGCACATGCAGAAATGCCCCGCCTGCCACCGGCAGCAATCCCAGGCACCAAAGGCGCAGGGTAGGCCGTCTGTCCCGGCGGAACAGGAGCAGCCCTGCTGCCCAGACCAACGCCAGAACCGCAAGCAAAAAGCCACTGCCCAGCAGCCCCCGCAGGAATTTGCACAGCAGGTCAGGGACGGCTCCATGGACCCCCAGTATCCCCAGGCAGGCCAGCAGAGCCAGGAAAAGACAGGCCCCCGCTCCGATCCCACGGGCAAGAGGGTCGGGCAGGTAGGCGGGGGGCCTGTGCCGGACTGGGCCGGTTTTTCTGCTACCCCCGTCCTTTTTGACAGAGGAAGCCTTTTTTGTGTTATCCCGTTTCTTTTGCGTGGAAGCCATACTTCCCTCCTTAGGGTTTACAGATCTATGCTCAGCGGAAGATGAGGCTGGCTACTACCGCCGCAGCACCGATGCCCCAGCAATAGTAAGCGAAGTGACCAAACTTCCCTTTGTCAGCCAGCATATTCACCAAGCGGATGGCAAAAAAGCCTGACACTGCCGCCACGATGGTGCCCACAAGATAGGCTGGCAGCTGAGATACGTCGATTCCCTGCTGAACGGCATCCCCAATGCTCAGGATGTTGGCCCCCAGCACAGCGGGGATGGATAACAGGAACGAAAAACGCACTGCGAAACGCCGATGAAAGCCCCGCATCATCCCTGCGGAAATGGTGGAGCCGGACCGGGACAAACCAGGCACCACTGCCACAGCCTGTCCTACCCCCACCAGCAGGGCATCGAGCATGGTGGCGGACTTTGGTCCTTTCTTTCCCCGGCTCATCCGATCAGAGTAAAAGAGCAGACAGCCAGTAACCACCAGCGCCACACCCACAAAAATGGTGTTGCCATATAGCCCCTCCACCTTGTCCTTGATGGGCAGAACAACAAACAGAGGAAGGGTGGCAATCACGATCATCAAGATCATCCGTCCGTTGGGGGGCAATCGTTTCAGCTGCTGCCGCTTTTCCTTGGAAAACAGGCAGGAAATCAGATGGACCAGTTCCTTGCACAGGCCCACAATGTCCTTCCAGTAGTAAACGAAAATGGCGATAAGAGTACCCAGATGGAGCAGCACATCAAAAAACATGCTTTCCTCTGGGGAGACCAGCCCAAAAAAATACTGGAACAAGGCCAGATGCCCTGAGCTGGAGATGGGCAAAAACTCTGACACACCCTGGACCAGACCCAGGAACATAGAGGACAGGACGTTCAAACAGATCTACCTCTTTCTCTTTCTTTAGTAGGTATACAGTGCCAGCATCCCTTTATAGGCCATGTAACAATCCAGTTTGGCGGTGGTCTCAAAAGGGGCGTGCATAGACAGCACAGGCACCCCAGCATCAATGGTATCAATATTCCGATTTGCCATGAAGCAGGCAACGGTCCCACCGCCGCCTTGATCGGTTTTTCCAAGCTCCGCCAACTGCCAGAGCACACCATTGTCCGCGAAAACCCGGCGCACCAAACCAACCAACTCTGCTGAAGCATCGGAAGCGCCGGACTTCCCCCGCGACCCAGTGTACTTGCTCACACACACGCCGCGGTTGAAAAATGCGCTGTTTCGGACTTCATACGCTTCGGCAAAGTTGGGATCATAGGCCGCAGTGACATCCGCCGAGAGACAAAACGATGCTTCATAGCAGCGCTTCAACGCCACCCCCTGCGCCTGGCACAGATCACTCATAAAGATATCAAAGGCAGCCGACTGCATGCCGGTAACCCCTTGCGATCCCACCTCTTCCTTGTCTGCCATCACGCACACGGCAGTGCGGCGAGGGGGTGTCTCCAGATCCAGCAGGGCCTTCAGGCTGGCATAGGCGCACACCCGGTCGTCCTGCCCATAGGCCCCAATCACCGATCGGTCCAGACCGATATCCACGGCCTTAACCGCAGGCACTGCCATAAGCTCCGCAGAGAGGAAGTCTTCCTCTACCATGCCATACTTCTCATGCAGCAGATCCAGCACTGCCAGTTTCACCCGGTCACTGCCCTCCTCGTTCCCGAAGGGACGGCTGCCTACAAAAAGGTTGAGCTGCTCGGCAGAAACAATGGAACCCATGGTCTTCTTGGCCTGATCCCCTGCCAGATGGGGCAGCAGATCCCCCACCGTAAACTGCGGGTCTCCCGGCTCCTCACCGATCCGCACGGTCACTTGGGTCCCGTCCTGGAGTACCACCACCCCATGCAGGGCCAGAGGGATGGTGGTCCATTGGTATTTTTTGATCCCACCATAGTAGTGGGTTTTGCAATAGGCCATCTCCTTCTCCTCATAAAGAGGATTCTGTTTCAGATCCAGCCGTGGGGAGTCGATGTGGGCCGCACCGATCACCGCACCATTGTCCAACGGCTCCTGGCCGATGACCGCCAGCAGCAGGGATTTCCCCCGATTGTTCCGGTACACCTTATCCCCTGCCCGGAGCGTCTCCCCCAACACCAGAGGGCGGAAGCCTGCTGCCTCAGCCAGACGGATGGCATAGTCTACGCACTCCCTCTCTATCTTACCCTCATCCAGAAACGTCTTATACCCGGCACAATAATCGCTGATCTTCTCCGCTTCTCCTTCCTCCAGACGATCATAGCCGTTTTGGGGAGAAAAGCACAGCGCCTTCTTCCGTTGCTGGAGCAGCGTTTCTTCTTTCTTATCTGCCATAGGACCCTTCCTCCTTCAATAGCTTAGCAAAGAGCGCACGGGCTCGCTGGGAGAATCCCTCCACGGTGTCTGCCTCGGTACTCTCCAATGTCTCATCACAACGCGCCTGGAACCAGGCGCTGGGTTTTTGCGCGGCCACCCGCATCCGGGCGTACGCCTCAGAAATCCCCTCTCGTGCCATGATCCGCTTGACCCGCAGTTCCTCTGGGGCTGTGATGGCCAAGGTGCAGTCACAGTATGCAGCCAAAGGGCTTTCCAGCAGGCCAATGGCGTCGATGCCCACCGCTGGTGCCCCCGCCTGACGGGCCTCGTCCATCTGCTTTCGGGTCGCCTGGGCCACATACTTGTGGGTAATGGCGTTGAGGTCTGCCAGGGCCTTCTGGTCCTGAAAGACCATCGTCCCCAACTTCTTCCGGTCCAAGGTATCGCCGTCATACACCGGGCCAAAACGGGCTTCCAGCTCCCGCCGCATGGGCACAGAAGAAGCCGCCAGGTCATGATAGACCGCATCCGCGTCGATGATCTTTCCCCCCAAGGAAGTCAGGGCATTCAGCGCTGTGGTCTTGCCAGCCCCTGTGGGGCCAGTGATCCCAATGACAATCATCCCTCAGCCCATCCCTTCCAGGAAGGCCAAGATCTCCTGCCCTGGGATTCCTCCCTCCCGGAGGATCTCAGGCGCTTCTCCGGTCAGGTCCACGATGGTGGACTCCACGCCAACCTGACAGGGACCGCCATCCAAAATTCCCTCAATGTGGTTGTCAAAGTAGGCCAGCACTTCTTGGGCGGTTTTGGGGCTGGGTTCCCCAGTCGGGTTGGCAGAAGGCGCTGCCAACGCAACACCGCCAGCCGCCAAAACCGCCTGGGTCACAGGATGATCTGGGCAGCGGACGCCCAAGGTTCCCGCCTCGTCATTGACCAGCGCTGACACCACGCCCTTATCCTCCAAAATCATGGTCAGCGGACCGGGCCAGTATTTTTCTGCCAGCGCATAGGCTGCCTCAGGAATGTTCTCACAATAGGTTTTCACCATATCCATGCCAGTGACTAAAATGGAGATTGCCTTTTCCCTGGGCCGGTGTTTGGTGGCAAACAGCTGCATCACAGCACCGCTGTTTTCTGCATCCACCGCCAAACCATACACCGTCTCCGTGGGCAGGGCCACAAGGCCGCCCTTTTTCAGCATATTCACAGCAGCTTCGACTTCCTCTATGGTATATCGTTTCGTCCTGGTACCGTTCATTACAAGTCACTCCTTTTCTGTCTGCCGAGCCAGGATGAGGGCATCCACCAACTCACCCAACTCCCCATTCAAAATGCCATCCAATTTGTACAAGGTTAGACCGATGCGATGATCGGTAACGCGGCCCTGGGGAAAATTATACGTTCGGATGCGTTCGTTTCGCATCCCTGTCCCCACCTGGCTGCGGCGCTGACCCGCCACTGCCTGCTCCTGCTCCTGCCTGGCCCGCTCGTACAGCCGTGCCCGCAGGATCGACAAAGCCCGATCCTTGTTTTTATATTGGCTGCGCTGATCCTGGCACTCCACCACCATGCCCGTGGGCAGATGGGTCACCCGGATGGCAGACTCCGTCTTGTTGATGTGCTGTCCCCCGGCTCCAGAGGCCCGAAAGGTATCAATCCGCAGCTGGGCAGGGTCCAGCTGAAACGCCACCTCTTCCACCTTGGGCAGCACCGCCACCGTGCAGGTAGAGGTGTGGATCCGCCCCCCGGACTCCGTTTCCGGCACCCGCTGGACTCGATGCACCCCACTCTCCTGACAAAGGCACAGATAGGCACTCTCCCCAGAAATCTGACAGGAAAGTTCCTTGATCCCTCCCAGCTCCGTGTGGCTGACACTGACCAGTTCCAACCGCCATCCCTGCTTCTCGCTGTACATGGCGTACATCCGGTATAGATCCGCCGCAAACAGCGCCGCTTCCTCGCCGCCTACCCCGGCCCGGATCTCCAAAAAGACATCCTTTCCCTCCATGGGGTCCCGGGGGCGCAGGAGGCAGCGCAGCTTTTCTTCCAGCGCCTCTGCTGCCGCCTTGGCTGGGGCAAGTTCTGCTTGGGCCAGCGCTCGACACTCTGGATCAGACAGCAGCGCCTCCAGACCTTCCAGATCCCGACGCGCCTTTTCATACTGGTGAAACGCCTCCACCAGTGGGGTCAGCTCCTTCTGCTCCTGGTTCAGCCGCGCGACCAGCGTGGGATCGTCATAGGTCTCCGGCTGGGCCAGTTGGGTCTCCACCTCTTCCAGGCGCAGTGCCGACTGCTTCAGCCTGTCCAGCATCAGTCCTGCTCGGCCTTGGCAGCTTCTTCTGCCTGCTTCTGGGCCTGCTCCTCAGCCTCCCGGCGCTGATAGTCCAACAGCATGGCCTCATATTGCTGCATCATCATGTTGTACTCAAAGGCCGCTGTCTCCGACTCGGACAGCGGAGAGGTATCCGGCTGGACCCCCTGTTTCCCAATTTCTTCCTCTGTCTCCACCAGCTCACCGGCGGCAGCTTTCTCCTCCAGCAGCTGGAACAGCTCCTGCATCTTATCCTCTGTGGACTGGACCTTGTTTGTTTCTTTCTCAGCCATTGTTTACCTCTCCTTTAACATCCTATCACTCTATCCAGTGACAACGCTTTCTGCTCTCTGGTATGTTACCATTTCAAATGATAGCACCGCCAGCAATGGGTCTCAGCCCTCCTCGGCGGCGATGGCCTCAGACAATGTCTCCCAAGTCTCCATCAACTGGTCATACTCCTGGGTGTAAGACGCTTCCTCCTCGGCCAGTGCTTGCAGGGCCTGGTAGTCCGAAACCGCTGCCTCCCGGCGGCTGTTAAGATCTGCCAGCAGCCCATCCAATTTTTCCATCCGTTTTTCTGCTGCGGCCAACTCCTTTTTCAGCTGCTTGGTGCCCCCCGTGCGCTTGGGCTTTTCCTTCTTGACCTTCACTTCCCGCCTACTGGGCGCAGGGGCCAAGGATTTCATTCGCTCCTGGTGGGCCAGATAGTCCTGGTATCCTCCTCGAAAATCAGAGATCTTTCCTCCCCCCAAGGTCCAAACCCTGGTGGCGAAGCGGTCAATAAAGTAACGGTCATGGGAGACGAATAGCAGCGTCCCGCCAAATTCCTCCACCGCCTCCTCGATCCATTCCCGGGAGTCTAAATCCAGGTGGTTTGTAGGCTCGTCCAGAATGAGAAAATTCACTTTCTCATCCATGAGCATACACAGCCGCAAACGGCTCTGTTCCCCACCGGAGAGAACAGAAACCGGCTTGAACACATCCTCTCCCCGGAACAAGAATTTTCCCAATCGGTCTCGGGCCTGCTGGGCATCGCACCCCGCTTCGTACAGCATGGTGTCGTATAAACTCCGCTCCGGGTGGGCAAAGCGGATCTGCTGAGGCAGGTAGCCCACTTTTCCCGTCAGGCCATGTTCTACCTTCCCTTTGTCCTGGAGCTCCTCCCCCAGAATGATCTTCAACAGCGTGGATTTCCCCGCACCATTGTCCCCCAGCAGCGCGATCCGATCCCCCGGTTCCACCCGCAGGCTCACCCCGTCAAAGAGGGTCTGACTGCCAAAGGATTTGCTGATCTCCTTCAAGGTCAGCAGGTCATCGGCCCGAAACTCGGCCTGGCTGAACTTCACCTTCAGATGCTTTCGCTGCTCCGGGCGGGCTGCACTCTGGAGCTTTTCCATCCGTTTTTCAATGGAAAACGCCCGCTTGTGCAGATGTTCCGTGTTGTGCTCGTGCATGGATCGGACGGTATCCGACAGCCGCTGGAGTTCTGCCTGTTCCTTTTTGTACTGGCGCAGCTGCTCCAGGTACCGCCGTTCTTTCTCCACCGCATAGAAGGAATAGTTCCCGGCATAAAAATCCGCCTTTCCTTCCTTCAGCTCAACCACCCGGGAGATGGTCTTGTCCAGAAAATACCGGTCATGGGAGATGACCAGCACCGTGCCCTTATAGTGGCTGATGTATTCTTCCAGCCATACCGTGGCGTTCAGATCCAAATGGTTTGTGGGCTCGTCCAGCAGCAGGATCTCCGTGTCCACCAAGATAAGACGCGCCAAATTGATCCTGGTCTTTTCTCCACCGGACAAGTCCGCAAACTGCTTTTCCCGAAACGCCCGCTCTATACCAAGTCCAGCGCACACCTTCTCCAGACGAGTGCTGATCTCGTAGCCGCCTCCCATCTCATAGGCCGCTTGCAGACGGTCATACCGATCCAGCAGCGCAGGTTCTGCCCCAGCCAGCCGTTGGGACAGCGCATGCAGTTCCTGCTCCATCCGCCGCAGATCGTCAAACGCTGTCTCCAACACATCCTGCACCGTGTATCCCGCGGGATAATGTGGAATCTGAGAGATCAGCCCCAGCCGCTTACCTGGGGCGATGGTTACCTGTCCAGCATCCGCTTCCTCCTGCCCGGTGAGGATACGGAACAGCGTGGTCTTTCCCGCTCCATTCCGGCCCAGGATGCCCACACGCTCCCCGGTATCCACCTGGAAAGTCAGACCTCTGAGAACCGGCTGTCCCACCTGATATTCTTTTTCTAAATCGTGTACCGCAATGTCGATCATGGTTCTCGTTCCTTTTTGTATCGGTCCAGCAGAAGTTTTTTCCCTGGGGAGTAGCGCCGAACCCTGAAATATGGTATGATAACCCCAAGCGACCAAGCCTGCCCTTTGTGGGGCAGTCTTAGAAACATAGGAGGCATGACGTATGATTGCAATTCAGTGGCAGGACGGAGTCCTGTCTCTTTTGGACCAGACAGCCTATCCGCAGCAGGAGACCTGGCTGACCTGTCAGACCGTAGAGGAAACCGCCAGTGTCCTCTCCTCCGGCAAGATTGTAGAGGAAAAGATCGCCGCCGTGGCTGGGGCCTATGGCTACTGTCAGGCAGCCCTCGCCCACCAAAAGGAACTCCACACCCCCGCCTTTCAGGAAGCGCTGGACAAAGCTAAGGCGCTGCTTTTGGCCAGCCGTCCGGGCAGCCGTGACCTGGCTGCCGCCCTGACTTTTATGGAGAATCCTCCTGCGGCCTACACCAAAAATGTAGACCAGATAACCACCTTGCTTGCCACTGCCGTAACCTATGATCGGCAGCAGGTGGTGGCTGACCGGAACCTCTGCCGCAACGGCACGGATCTCATGAGTGAGGGCACGCGTATCCTCATTCGCACCGATCGGGGGGCATTCCATTCGGCCTCTCCTACCGGGGCGCTGGGCATTGCCCGCCGGGGCTGGAAACGGGAGGTCCTGGAAAAAATCACCCTCTGCGAAGGGCGCCCCTCCCTGTCCGCCGGGACCCTCCTGGCCCAGGAACTGAGCAAGGAAAACGTCCCCTGCACTCTCATTCCTGACCACGCCGCCGCCACGTTCCTGGCGCGTCAAGGCGCTCACATGGTGCTGGCCGATGGGATCACAGCGGCAAAGAACGGGGACGTAAAGGCTCCTGTTGGGACCTACGAACTGGCCATCGCCTGCTATTTCCACTCCATTCCTTTCTACGCCGTGCTCACGGGGGATGACGTAGACCTCTCAGCCTCCGACGGCAGCGTGTTCGGCCAGGAGGAGGGGGACCCCCTCTCCGTCACAGAAAACCTCGCCTGCGGACAGGCCCAGGGCTGGACCCCAGCCTTTGATGTCGTCCCCGCCTTCCTCATCACCGGCATGATTACCGACCGGGCCATCGCCTGCGCCCCCTATGAGGAAACCCTCACCGAACTGGTGGAGCATACGCCTCGCAAGACGATCATCAATTTCGATCAACTCACTTCTTAATGCTCAATATCAATATAAAATATAATATGTAATCGACGTCCGATCTGGACGGACACTCTGCGGGGCAGCTGCCCTGCAGAGTGTTTTTTTAATCTTTGGGGGCCAGACGCTGAAGCGCGCGGGTAAGCTCCTCAAAGGCCATGCCGCGAGAGGCTTTGACCAAAATCACTGCGCCGGGTTTAACCAAGTTGGCCAGCAGACCTTTGGCTGCTTCCCGGTCCTTGGCATATAAGGCATTTGGTATGCCGCTGTGACGAGCCGCGTCGTAAATGTTCCAAGACAGTTCCCCCACAGCCAGCAGTCCGTCAATATTGCCCAGAGAACCAGCCCACTCTCCGATGCTCCGGTGAAGCTCCGGCCCCAGGCCGCCCAGTTCAAACATATCTCCCAGCACTGCTGCCCGATAGGTTCCACCACTCTGAGAGAGGACCTCCAAGGCAGCCCGCATGGACTGGGGATTTGCATTGTAAGCATCATCCAGAATGGTTACATCTCCCTGGCAGATGACATTCATCCGCATCTTTGTGGGCACAAAGGCTGCAATGCCTGCCTGGATCTCCTCCTGACACATACCATAGCGCTCGGCGATGGCGCAAGCCATGAGGACAGGATAAATCATGTGTCCCCCCAGCGCAGGTACCGTCACAGAAAAGGACCCTTTGGGGGTCTGAACCAGACAGGCCATTCCCTTTGCGCCCAGCTGATGGATCTCCTTGGCCTGGTACGGCGGTTCGTGGTCCGCCCCACAGAAAATGATCTGGGGCGCAATCGTCCCCTCCAACTTCCGCAGCAAGGGATCGTCCCCATTGAGTACCGCCAGATCCTCTGGACCCATGGTCTGGAAAATCTCTCGTTTGGCCTTCAAGATCCCCTCCCGGCTGCCCAGGTTTTCAATGTGTGCGTCCCCGATGTTTGTCACCACTGCCACATGAGGGCCTACAATCTGGGTCAGATAGGCAATCTCCCCAAAATGGTTCATTCCCATCTCCAGCACACACATTTCATGCTGGCTCGTCAGACGGAAGAGCGTCAGAGGCAAACCCAGTTCGTTGTTGTAGTTCCCCTCCGTTTTCAGCACGCGAAACCGCTGTCCCAGCACACTGGCCACCATATCCTTGGTCGTGGTCTTGCCCACGCTGCCGGTGATGGCAATGACAGGAATGGGGAACTTGGCCTTATATGCCTTGGCCACCTGCCCAATGGCTTTCATAGTATCCTCAACTAAAATATAGAACCTGTCCGGGCGCAGCTGCTGAGGAGGCACCTCCACCAGACAACCAACCGCGCCAGACTCCAATGCTCCAGGAACAAAGCGGTGTCCATCGGTCCGCTCTCCTTGCAGGGCCACAAAGAGATCCCCCGATTGGACGACCCGACTGTCGGTCTGCACCCCAGTGATGGTACTCTCCAGCATGGTCTGCTCTCCCAAAAGCCGACCGTCCGTGGCGGTCAGAATCTCACTGACTGTCATAGGTTCCATGATACTTCTCCTTCACTTCTTCCCTGCCCTCGGACCCGGAGGGATTCATCAATGATCCGCTGACATAAATCCTCATAATCTATGCCCACAGCGGCGGCTTCCTGGGGCACCAAGCTGGTGGGGGTCATCCCCGGCAGGGTGTTAATCTCCAAAAACCAGGCTGTACCGGCCTCATCCACGATGAAGTCTGCTCTGGCATACACCGACAAATCCAAGGCCCGGTAGACTGTCAAGGCTGCCTGCCCCACCCGTTTCTCCCATGCCGGAGGGATGGGGGCCGGACAGACCTCCTCTGCTGCTCCAGGCTGGTATTTGTTCTCATAATCGTAAAACCCTTCTTTGGGAATGATCTCGATGGAAGGCAGGGCCATGCCGCCCAGCACTGCCACCTGAATCTCCCGCCCAGAGACATACTGTTCCAGCACACACTCGCCCCCAAAGCGCAAGCCCTCCAGCAGGGCCGCATGGAGCTGCTTTTTCGTGTGGGCGATGGACACCCCAATGGAGGAGCCACTGGCCACAGGCTTCACAACGCACGGCACCTGGGTGGTGCTGGTGAGACTGTCCACCTCTTTTTCCGTGTAACTCACCCGCCGCCACCGGGGCGTCGCCACCCCCAAAGGGGCAACGAGCTGTTTGGTCAGGTCCTTATCCATGGCCAGGGCCGAACCCAGATATCCTGAGCCAGTATATGCAATCCCCATGAGGTCAAAGGCCGCCTGCACACGGCCATCCTCTCCACAAGTGCCATGGAGAGCCAGGAACACCACATCCGCCTGTTGGCACAGGGCCAGCACCCCGGGACCAAACTGACTGGCGCTTTGGTCCTTTCGCTGGGCACGAATCTGCTCCAGGTCTGGTGCTTTGGGGTCCACCTGTTTCCACCGGTCGGGAATGGGCTGGCAGAAATAATCAGCCACAGGGCCATCGTAGTCTTCTAGGCCAAAATACAGATCCACCAGGGCAGCCTGATGTCCCAGCCGCCGCAGCGCGTGGGCGATCATCGTCCCTGAGGACAGGGACACATTTCGCTCAGGACTTAAGCCTCCAGCCAGCACAACGATCTTCATAGGTACTCCTTCCCCCCAATGCAAATACAGGGGGAGGGATTCCCTCTCCCTTGCAAACCTTGGGTACATTTTATGGATTATACCACAGCCAGAGGGAAATCTCAACCAAAACTGCCCCCCTCCCTTCTTTCTAAAAAGGGAAAAAACGAGCGCACCGAATTAAATTCGGATGCGCTCGTTTTTTGATTGGCGTTTGGATTAGTCCTTGTAACCCAGGGCCTTAGGCTCGGTCTCGCAAGCGTCTTCACACCCACCGCAGTCGATGCACTCGGCAGTTACAATGCAAACTTCCTTACCGTCAACGGCGCTCTCAACGATAGCGCCGGTGGGACATTCTTCCAAACATTTCTTGCAGAAAGTGCACAGTTCAGGATTGATGGCATACATAGTAAAGTACCTCCAGTATTTTTATTTTCCGGCTTACATTGTAACACATTTTTTTGAAAATGCAATTCTAAAA
>JAHHRP010000032.1 GCA_020025735.1 Evtepia sp. | reverse complement strand
GTAAATAGTCAAATATCAGACTATCTATATTGAAGGGAGGAACTCAACATGGAAACCGCAGCAATTGCATTTCTGAAGCAAAACGATATTCCATATTCTACAATGGAATATCCAGAAAATGGGCCGATCGCCGCAAAAGATGTAGCAGCCTATTTCAACTTTGGGGATGAATCAGACCGCCTGTTCAAAACATTGGTAACATCAAACCGTAAAGGCAGTCACTATGCATTTTGCTTGCCCTCAGGAAAAAAGTTGGATCTAAAAAAGGCAGCTTCTCTCGTGGGTGAAAAAAACTTGCAGATGGTGGAGCCGGATATTTTCCAGTCTCTGACCGGATACACACATGGCGGCTGCTCTCCATTTGGTATGAAGACCAAATTGCCAACCATTGTGGATCACAGCGCCATGAATTGGGAAACCATCTATCTGTCCGGTGGGAAACTCGGACTCTTGATTGAGGTTTCTCCCAGTGCCCTGCACCATGCATTAGATGCAGAATTTGCATCAATCACAAAAGAGTAACGCAGAGGAGGTTTCAAAATGGAATTTCAGAAATTAGCAGCAAATCGCTATTCCTGCCGTCAGTTTTCAGACAGGAAAGTTGAACCGGATCTGGTCATGCAAATCATTGAAGCCGCAAATCAAGCCCCCACCGCTATCAACAAACAGCCATTTAAGATTTTCTGGATGCGCTCTACGGAAGCCAAAGAGCAGCTCCAACAGATTTCCCCCTGCACATTTGGCGCAGACACTTTCCTGGTGGTAGGTTATCGCGCTAGTGATGCCTGGGTCAGAGCCTTTGATGATCGGAATTTTGCAGATGTAGATGCCAGCATTGTGGCTACCCACATGATGCTGCGCATTTATGACCTGGGTCTGGCCACCACGTGGGTGGGTCATTTTGACGCTCCTCGTTTAAAGCAGATTTATCCTGAAATGCAGGACTATGAGTTGATCGCACTGTTTCCCATTGGTTATGCGTCTAACGACAGCACACCATCCCCTCGCCACTATAAGAGAAAATCACTGGACGAAATCCTGCAAGTTCTGGAATAAAGGCAGAGGAGCGATAGATGGATCAGGAATTAAAAAAATGGAATCAGCTGGCTACACAGCAAGACGAGATCTATCACCTATGTGCAAAGCGGAGCGGACTGCCAGACGCCCAGTTTTGGGTTCTGTACGCCATCTGTGAAACAGAGGATGCACTATGCCAGAATGTCTTTTGTGAGAGCTGGTGTTATTCCAAACAGACGGCCAGTGCGGCTGTAGCAGCTTTGGAAAAAGCGGGGCTAGTGTACCTCACCTATGCAGAAGGATCTCGCAAACAGAAGGAGCTTCATCTGACAGAGAAAGGACAACTGTTCTGTGATGAATATATTCGCTCTGTGCAGACGGTGGAGGGGAAGGTCCTCAAGAAACTTTCGGAAAGAGACAGGGAGGATTTCTTCCGAATCTATGCAAAAATTCTATGTACTTTAGCGCAGGAATTGAAAACATAATTTGTATTTGTATAGGTATAGGAGACGCTACATGAAAAAAATGTACAAAATTGCAGTGGCCTACCTTGTTTTCGGTCTGATCGCAGGACTTTTTACACACGAGGCTACATACTGGACGAATTTCACCAGTGAAACCATGCTGTCGCTGGTACATACACATGCTCTGACTTTGGGAACAGCAGTCTTCGCCGTACTTCCGCTGTTTATGAAGACCTTCCATATTGAAAATCAAAAATCCTTTGGCAAATTCAAATGGGTCTACAATATTGGTTTGATCATAACACTGGGATTTATGACGGCTCGAGGCGTTACCCAGCTGTTTTTCCTTCCCATCAGCAGCGTTGCTGATCACATGATCGGCGGGCTTGCAGGCATCGGCCACGTCATCTTAACCGTTGGCCTTGGCTTCCTGTTCCACGCCCTAATTAAATCAACGGAAAGCAACTAAGCAGGGGGACGCTATGATTGGACAAATTTATCATGTAGGATTGACCGTCAGCGACCTGGACCGCTCGGTGGGCTTTTATAGGGATGTGCTTGGTCTTCAGTATCAGGGTGAAATCTTGATGGAGGGAAAAGAGACCGAGGCTATGTTCCAGCGGGAAAATTGCAAGGCACGGGTTGCTTATCTAAATGGCTCAACACAGCTGAACATGCCGCCGGTGGAACTGATCCAATTTTTGGAGGATGAAACTAACCGCAAACGCATGGATCTTTTCACTACTTCCCTCTCGGAGCTTTGCTTTTATACAGAGGATGCCGATGCGATCTATCAGAAACTGATGGAACAGGGGGTGGAGTGCTTCTCCACTCCCCAGGAATTTGATTTCCGACAGGCAGGTTTTGGGCGGAGCAAAGCCTTTTATTTCCGGGACCCTGACGGAATTATCTTAGAAATCATGCAGCCGCTTGAGGATTGACCCTTTGCTCCGGCGGGAAAGGAGAAATGATGCATCAGGATACGATCCGTGTGATAGATGCGGTTCAGAACAATCTCAAACATATTTCTGTGGAGATCCCCAAACACGCCATTACCGTTGTGACCGGTGTTTCCGGCTCGGGGAAAAGCTCCTTGGTTCTAGACACCATAGCAGCCCAGTCCCGCCGGGAACTCAATGAAACCTTTCCCAGCTTTACCCAGCGGTATCTGCCCAAATACGGTCGGCCTCATGTGGGGCAGATCCACAGCCTTCCCCCAGCCATTGTGATCGACCAAAGCAAGCCATCCGGTCAGGTGCGTTCCACTGTGGGCACCTACACCGACACCTATTCCTTGCTGCGTCTGCTCTTTTCCCGGGTTGGTCAGCCTTTCGTGGGATACTCCGACTCCTTCTCGTTCAATCATCCCCAGGGACGCTGTCCCCGCTGCGACGGATTGGGAGAAATCACAGAGCTGGATGTGCATAAGCTGGTAGACTTTGACAAGTGCCTGAACGAGCCTGGCGTAATCCGTTATGTAGCCTATGAACCCGGGCAATGGCGCTGGCTGTACTATGGCGCCTGCGGGCTGTTTGATCCGAACAAGAAGATTCGTGATTTCACGCCGGAAGAACTGCACCTGTTTTTATACCAGGAGCCCATGGTCTTAAAAAACCCACCCCCGGAGTATTATAAGAACGGGAAATACGAGGGCTTGATGTACCGGATGAACCGGATGCTCAAGCGGGATGATGCCAAAGTTCACTGGAAGAGGCTGGAACCTCTGGTAACCCAAGGTGTCTGTCCAGAGTGCGGCGGGGCACGGTTAAATCCCAAAATTTTGTCCTGCAAAATTGCCGGAAAGAACATTGCCCAGGTCTCTGCCATGCCCCTGGGTGAGATCCTGCAATGGCTGGAGCAGATCCGAGAGCCGATTGCTGCGGACATCAAAACTTCGCTTCACAGCCGCATCCGGGCACTGATCGATATTGGCCTGGACTACCTCACCTTAGACCGCTCCATGGGGACACTCTCCGGTGGAGAAGCCCAGCGGTGCAAAATTGCAAAATACAACACCTCAGCCCTCTCTGACCTCCTCTATATTTTGGACGAACCCAGTGTGGGGCTGCACAGCCATGACATCCATCGGCTCAGCGAAGCCATTATCGGCCTGCGGGACCGAGGCAACACCGTTCTAATGGTGGAGCACCACAGAGAAATGATGGAAATTGCCGACCATATCATCGACATGGGTCCCGGGGCTGGGACGATGGGCGGTGAAGTTCTTTTTACAGGTGCATATCCTGAATTATTGAACAGCAGCACCTTGACCGGACAGCTGCTGCGGGAAAAAACGCCGTTAAAGCCAGTCGTCCGCACGCCCCAAGAATGGTTCCCGCTGAAACACTTGCATCTACATAATCTGAAAGATGTATCTGTCAAGCTGCCCAAAGGTGTGCTGACAGTCATTGCCGGTGTGGCCGGTTCTGGAAAAAGTTCTCTCATGCAGGCTTTTGCACAGCAGATGGGAGATATGGTCACACTCATCAGTCAAAAAAACATCGGCACCAGCCTACGTTCCACCCCCGCCACCTATTTGGGCGCTGCAGATGAGATCCGGGCGCTGTTTGCAAAAGCAAGCGGACAAAAAATCGGGCTATTTTCCTTCAATGGGGCAGGGGCCTGTCCTGTCTGTCAGGGCAAAGGTGTGATCGTCTCTGAAATGGCCTTTATGGATTCTGTGGAGATGGTGTGTGAAGCCTGTCAGGGGCTGCGTTATTCCTCAGAGGCGCTCCAATATAAACTGGATGGTCTTAACATCTCTCAGGTAATGGATCTCACCATTCAGCAGGCCATGCAGCGGTTTGCTGGTACCCGGATTGAGGAAAAACTTGCTCCCCTGGACGCCGTTGGCCTCTCCTACCTTCATCTAAATCAGGCCCTCTCCACCTTGTCCGGCGGCGAATTGCAGCGCATGAAGCTGGCTTCCCATTTGGGCAGGCGTGGTCAGATTCTGGTTTTGGACGAACCCACCGATGGGCTACATCTGAAGGATATCCAAAATATCATCTCCCTGTTCGACGGAATCGTAGAGGAAGGGAACTCCGTTTTCCTCATCGAACACAATCTGGAGGTTCTGAAGGCAGCAGACTATGTTGTGGAAATCGGTCCCGGCGGGGGTGAGGAAGGCGGAACCGTTATCTTTACGGGAACGACCGAAGAAATGCTTCACTCTTCCGTTTCTGTTACTGCCCCGTACCTGAAAAAAGCACTGGAACAATAAACTCCAAGACCCAAGTCTCTCCCCATTAAGCAAGTGTCCAAGAGCACTTGGAAGCAGCAGACAAGCTGGATACATGGCATCTCATCTGAATTTTGGGTGGAGATGTCCTACTAAAGCGGCATAGATCAACCCGTTCCCGGCGTTGATCTATGCCGCCTATTTGCTCTAAGGTATATTGTTGCCTGCTGTTCTATAAACCATTTTTTGCATGAATCAACTTTCTCTTCTTCTGGACCATTGACTTTACTTCCCTTCTCCTGTAAAATGCTCTTCACCATAGTGCCTCGCGGAAAAGGACGGTGCTGTTTATGGACCTAAACAAAAAAAATATGCAGCGGCTGGCGCTGTTGATTGCGTTCGGCCTATTGCTTTACTGGGGACTAACCCATCCTCAACAGGCCACACAAGTGTTTTCTACCGTTATCTCCCTGCAGCTGCCCCTCCTCATTGGCGCGTGTCTTGCCTTTCTGATCAATGTCTTTCTTCGTCCCGTAGAGAAAGGCTGGCAGCTTTTGTGGGGCAAGAAGTTTGGCCTCCGACAGCAAGCTGCCCAGCGTCCAGTGTGCCTGCTGGCAACCACCCTTCTGTTGGTCGGCGTGTTTTTTGCCATCTTCTTTATTGTAGCCCCCGCCTTGCGGGACAGCATCATCAGCTTTGTCTCGCTTCTCCCCACCCGACTGTCTATCCTGGAAGTCTGGTGGAGTGAACTGGCAGAGTTTCTTTCTAGTCATGCCATCCGCCTTCCAGAATTTTCCTTGAATGTCCTGGAAATCCAACAACAGATTCTTGGGTTTTTTTCTAAATACGGACAGGACTTCCTCAACACCACCATTGGCATCACTTCCTCGCTCTTCTCTATGGTGGTCAATTTGGTGCTGGGCTTCGTTTTTGCTCTATACCTCCTGGCCCAGAAAGAATCCCTGTCCCGTCAGGCTAAGAAGATTATCCTCGCCCTGTTCAGCCAGAAACGAGCCCAGCAGATCACGGAGATCGCCCAACTAACCAATCGTACCTTCTTTCATTTCGTCACCGGACAGCTGACAGAGGCAGTCATTTTGGGTTCCTTGTGCTTTTTCGGGATGCTGATTCTGAGAATGCCTTATGCTGGGGTAATTTCGGTTCTCGTAGGATTTACTGCCCTGATCCCCATTTTCGGCGCTTTCATCGGGGTAGGTATCGGTGCCTTTTTGATCCTGCTGGTCCATCCAATTCAGGCGTTGTGGTTCATTCTTTTCTTCATTATCCTTCAGCAGCTAGAGGGGAACCTGATCTATCCCCGTGTAGTAGGAAAGTCTGTGGGTCTGCCAGGAATCTGGGTGCTGGCCGCTGTCACCCTGGGCGGCAACGCCTTCGGCCTCGTAGGAATGCTTTTAGCCGTCCCTCTATGCTCCGTGCTCTATGCCCTAGCCAGACAAGGCGTCAATGCCCGACTGGCCAAAAAAGGGGTTTCTCCTAAGTCTCTCTCCTAACCAAAAACATCCATCTTTATTCTCCCAAACTGGGCCTATGGGCCTATAAAAAAGTGGCATGTATGTATTTATACACTACACGCCACTTTTCTTTTCCTATGTTTTCTGCAACATCTTTGTGAGATGCCCCATTGAATCCCTATGCCGTTTACTCTTTGCTCTCTTGCTGCACCAGCTGCTCTCCCTTTCGAGGTTTTTGGATCGCCATACTTTGAATACTAGTACCTATCGCGCCAGTTGGACAGACTCGACGGCAGTCACCGCATCGAATACAATCGAGACTATTGGGGGTCTTCCACACAGGAATGTCTAAATGACAAGCCTGCTGACACTCTCCACAAGAGATACACTTGTCCTTATCCAACTGAAAGCGGTAAAGCGCGAACTTATTAAACGGGGCATACAGCGCACCCAGCGGACAAAGATAACGGCAAAAAGGCCGACACACAAACACCGACAGCACCAGCAAACCAATTAAAAGGGCCATCTTCCAGGTGTATAGCCAGCCAATGGCAGCTTGTAATCCCGTGTTGGCTGCCACCAGAGGCACGCCTCCCATCAAGGTTCCTGAAGGACACAGATATTTACAGAACCAAGGTGCCCCCTGCCCCACAATATCTACCGCGAACATGGGCAACAGAATTACAAACCCCGCCAACACCACAAACCGGAGCCACTTAAGCACCCGGTGTCCTGGAAGCCTACGCAACTTTTTAACCCCAGGGATTTTATACAACAGGTCCTGCACCAATCCAAAGGGGCACAACCACCCACAAATGAACCGACCGCACAATGCCCCCACAACCATTAGGAAGCCAAAGATATAAAAGGACATTTGAAATTTCCGGCTGCCCAACACCGCTTGCAGTGCGCCAATGGGGCAAGAGCCCAAGGCACCGGGACAGGAATAACAGTTTAAGCCTGGCACACAAGCCGCCTTGGTCGGTCCCGTAAAAATCTTTCCTTCTACAAACCCCCGCAAGTAGCCATTGGTCAAAGCTGTCACTCCCGCTTGTACCCACAGACGCAGCAATGCACGTTTCTGTTTACCCAATACCCACACACTCCATACAGATTACCACAGCCTTTTGCAACACCATAGCCGCCTCTCCACGCATTGTGCCGATTGCCAGGAACACAACCCCCAGGCACAGCACCATGACAGCAACAGCGTTTCTGTTCCATCTCATGGCGCAGACTCCGCCAGCACTTCATCCAAAATGTCTCGCCACTGATCTGCGGATCTTGCCCCAGTAATCACTGGACCAATCTGCTTACCGTTTTCATCCACAAAGAACGTGGTAGGCACCACCTGAACATTCATCAAAACCCGTTGGATAAGATCATCCGATGGCAGCAGGTGAGGATAGGCTGCTCCTGTTTCCTCCACAATATCAGAGGCCAGTTCTAAAGATTCCGTATCATAGGACCCATCTGGACGCCGTACATCACTGAGCAGGCCCACAATCCGCACATTCTTCCCAGCATATTCTGCCGCCAGCACACCCAAGTCAGGCATCTCCTTCAGACAGGGACCACAAAAAGTGGCCCAGACATTGATCATCGTCACTGGATGTCCCACAAAAAGGCTGCTATCAGCGGTGCTGCCATCCAGCATCTCAGCAGAGAAATCTGTCAGCGCACCACCTTCCACCACCGTTTCCCCGCCTTCCTGTCCTGTTGCCGTTTTACTCTCTGTGTGCTTAGGGGATCCAGGTGTACATCCCGTCAATAAAACACCACTTAGCATCAAACAAAGCAACAGAATCTTCAAAAAAACTTTCACAGCATTACCTCCATCGCCCCATAAGGCAAAATTTTCCCCAGTATATCCTGTGCAACCAAACGTGTCAAGGAGATTCTATCACAAAAAGCCAAGCATTGTCTAAGATCATCTCCTCTCCTTTCTTCCCCTCTCTATCCAACTCCATGTAGGAAACAGAAACCACCGCTGCCCTTCGACAAAAGGGAATTTCCTTGCGCTTTTCCTCAGAATATGGTACAATATGATCCTTAAAATGCAGTTCCCAGTGAGCCGTTTTGGGTATCCGTTTCCCTTTGGACCGCCCACGCCCCTCTTTCCTTGGAGGTCTTGACTATGCTGCAAAAAAATGTCTTGGAATACTTAGCCTCTTCTGCCGCCCATTTCCCAAATAAACTGGCCTTTGCCGATGAAACGAGCCAATTCACCTTCGCCCAACTTCTGGCTGCGGCACAGGGACTGGGAAGCGCTTTGGCAGAACAAAGCCCAGCTCTCAACCGCCCGGTTGTTGTCCTCATTAACCACACCGCAGCAAATATCGCCGCGTTTATGGGGGTTTTGTCTGCTGGTCACTTCTATGTTCCCTTAGACCTTCAGATGCCCCTGCCTCGCCTGCGAGGGATTATGGAAGAACTGTCTCCTGCGGCTCTGATTTATCCTGCTGGCAACGAGGAGATTGTCCAGACACTCTCTGACCTATGTCCACTGATGGCCGCAGAGGATGGCTTCTCCTATCCCATCAATGCCCCTTTGTTGGCCCAGCGTCAGGCTAAAATACTAGATGTTGACCCTGTATACGCAATCTTCACTTCTGGTTCTACTGGTATGCCAAAGGGCATCGTTATCTGTCACCGCAGCGTTATCGACTTTATCGAATGGATGGCCGATGCCTGTCAATTTACCAGCCAAGATGTGCTGGGGAATCAAGCCCCCTTTTATTTTGACCTGTCGGTAAAAGACATTTATCTCACCTTGAAATGCGGATGTACCACGCATATCATCCCTAAAAAGGCGTTCCTTTTCCCCACTCTACTGGTGGATTTCTTAGCTGAGAGAAAAGTCTCCGCTCTGGTCTGGGCTACATCGGCGTTCCATCTGGTGGCTAACTCCGGTGTGTTAGAGAAAAAAATACCCTCCCATCTGCGGACCGTCATTCTTGGGGGAGAATCTCTCCAAGCCAAACAACTCAACCGCTGGCGCGCTGCACTACCGGACGTACAATACATCAATCTCTATGGACCTACTGAGGTCACCGTAGACTGCACCTGGTATCCAATCACCCGGACTTTTGCCGATGATGAACGCATCCCCATTGGATATGCCTGCGCCAACAAAGAGGTCTTTCTGCTGGATGAAGCTCTCCAGCCTGTTCCCCCCGGTCAACCAGGAGAACTCTGTGTCCGTGGCATCGGTCTTTCTAAGGGCTATTTTGGCCAGTGGGATAAAACCCGATCTGCCTTTATTCAGGATCCACGTAATCCCTCCTATCCCGACCTCATTTACCGCACAGGTGACTTGGCTATCATGGAGGAAGATGGGCTTTTTACCTTCCTGACCCGTCAGGATGGGCAGATCAAACACATGGGGTACCGCATTGAATTGGGAGAGATTGAAACGACACTCAATAGTCTGCCCACCATAAAGGAAGCCGTCTGTTTCTTCGACCAAGAGAAGGACCGCATCCATTGTGCTTACACTGGCAGCGAGGACACCAAAATCCTTGCCAAAACCGCTCGGGCGATGCTTCCCCGCTATATGGTGCCAAACCTCTATCATAGGCTGGACAATATGCCTCACAATCCTAACGGTAAGATTGACCGCCCCAAACTGAAGGAGGCATTCATCCATGGCAGTTCCGACTGACTACCCAGCCCTTGCCCAGCTGGTCACGCGCCACATTCGACGGGGGGTCATGGCAAACACGATTGTCAGCCAGACAGAATATGCTCCCGCCCTTTCTGCGGGAACGCTCTCGATTCGAGAAACCCCCGCTGGTCTGCTGCTGCTGCGGGACCGGGGCGATCACACGCGGCTGCATTTTTATCTCAACGACCTGTCTGTTCCCCTGCCAGCTCCGCTTCCCAGCCCCACTGTCACCGAAGTAGCCTTTCGCCCTCGGGACACAGGACTGCAACAGGCCATTTCCTATTTGCAGGAACAGGGATTTTCTCCTATGTTCCAACGCATTCGCCTCTCCCGTCCCACAGGAACGGCAACGGCACCTGACCGTCCTCTCTACACCCCTGGTCCGGCAGACACTCCCCGCGTATTGGCGTTTCTCCGCGAAACCTTCTCCCCTCTTACCGGTTGTCTGCCTACCGAAGATGAATTGCAGAAGATCCTATCCCTGGGTCATGTCCTGACATTGGAAGAGTCTGGTGCAATCACAGGTCTGATCCACTTCTCTCTGGAGGGATCGACGGGTGAAATTCGCCATCTGGCCATTCGGGCTGATCTGCGCGGGACTGGTCGCACCCGTCCTCTGCTGGCAGGATATCTTCAGGCTGTTGGCGGAACCAAAAGCATTGTCTGGACCCGACAGGATGCATTGGATGCACAGGCCGCATATCATTACTTTGGCTTCCTCCCCGATGGGCGGTGCTCTGCTGTCCTGTGTTATACTGAGAAAGAAGGTATCTAAATTCCATGAAAGAACAACTGTTAGCCATCTTGACCGAAGCCATCCCTGGTGTAGACTTTGAAACGGAAACTGCACTGGTAGAGGATGAGATTTTGGAATCTTTGGACATCGTAACCATCGTCTCTGAAATCAAGGACGCCTTTGACGTAGAGATTTCTGTGGATGATTTGATCCCCGAAAACTTCAACACTGTGGAGGCCATGCTGGCCCTCATCCAGGCGCGGAAGGACTGATTATGTCGTTTACAACCCTTCCCTTTCTGGTTCTCGTTGTTCTGTCTGTGGCAATATATTATCTCCTGCCCCATCGAGTTCAATGGGCAGCCTTGTTGGGCGCCAGCATGATCTTTTACTGGGTAGGGGGCGGTAAAACCGTCCTCTACGTTTTTTATACCGCTGTTACGGTCTATGCTGCCGGACGCCTGCTTGGGCATTACAACGATCTGCGCCGGGCAGCACCCAAAGAGGAGAAAAAAGCCCTCTCTGCCAAATACAAACCTTATCGCCAAGCCGTGGTCCTCGTTACCTGTCTGGCGAATTTTGTGTTGCTCTATCTCCTGAAATACTGGAACTTTACTGCGGATCTGCTCCAACCTCTGGCAGATGTTCTCAGCCCTGGCACCACATTGCCTTTGTCGGAACTGATCCTGCCCCTAGGCATTTCCTTTTTCATGTTCCAGTCGATTGGATATGTGATTGACGTCTATCGGGACAAGTATCCCCCAGAGAAGAACTTTGCCAAACTCTTGCTCTTTGTCTCCTTCTTCCCTCAGATGGTCCAGGGTCCTATCAGCCGCTTCGATCAACTGGCACCTCAGCTCCTGGCCCCTCGCAAGCTGGACTTCACCAATTTAAAATACGGCATCCAGTTGGTCATGTGGGGATATTTCAAAAAAATGGTCATTGCTGACCGAGCCGCCGTCCTGGTCAATACGGTTCTGAATGATCCTTGGTCCCACAGCGGCAGCATCATCGCCGTGGGCGTTCTCTTTTACTGCATCCAGCTTTACGGAGACTTCTCTGGGGGCATCGACATCACCCGCGGTGTTGCCCAGCTCTTTGGAATCGACTTAGCAGAAAACTTCCGCCGTCCCCTTTTCTCTACGTCTCTGACTGATTTCTGGCGGCGGTGGCACATCACATTGGGCGCTTGGATGCGGGACTATCTCTTTTATCCCCTCTCTCTCTCCAAACCATTCGGCAAACTGGGAAAGTTCACCCGAAAGCACATCAAAGGCAAGCTAGGGAAAATTATCCCCACCTCGCTGGCTACTTTTATTATTTATTTTGTGATCGGCATCTGGCATGGTGCCAACTGGCGCTATGTTGCCTTCGGCTTTTGGAACGGAACCATCATCACCCTCTCTCTGCTGCTGGCTCCCCAGTTTCTCCGCTGGAAGCAAGCCCTGCATATCAAGGATCAATCCAAAGGCTGGCATCTGTTCCAGCTGGTCCGCACCAACCTTCTCGTTTTCCTCGGCCGTTACATTACCCGAGCGCCTCGATTCCTCACCGCTGTTTGGATGATGAAGGAAACCCTCCTCCATCCCAATCTACCTGACCTATATAACGGCACCCTGTTGACCTTGGGCCTTGGAAAAGGCGACTTCCTACTCCTCTTCTGTGGTGTCGCCGTGATGCTGACTGCGGAATGGTTCCAGGAAACACGCGGACACATCCGCCCCGCACTGGAACAGCGCTCCCCCTTTGTCCAATGGCTGGCTATTTTGGTGCCGCTGGCAGTACTCTTTTGCTTTGGCGTTCTTCGCGCTGACTACATCTCCTCAGACTTTATCTACAAGCAATTCTAAAGAACAGGAGGTCTCCATGACTTCAAAACAATGGCTGGCACTCTTTCTGGCTACCCTGCTGCTGCTGGGGGCTTGTGTCCTGGGATTCAACTACTGGGTAGACCCGTTCGGTGTCTTCAACCACACATCTCTGGAATGGTCCTCCTATGAGATGACCCGTAATCCCCGCACCGCAAAAATGACCTATTTAGAGGACCACCATCAAGAGTACGACTCCTACCTGCTGGGCTGCTCTTCCACCAGTTCTTTCCCCGTAGAATCCCTCAACAAATACCTGGATGCCCGATTTTACAACATGATTATGTATGGCGCGGATATGCTCGATGTAGAATCCCAGGCCGTTTATCTCCTGGAACACTACGAGGTCAAAAACCTGGTGGTGAATGTCTATCTAGACAACGCCCGGGACTACAACACCCTTCCTGATCCTGCCCGCTCCTACGCCATGCCTCCAGAGACCACAGGCGAAAACCCCGCAGCATTTTTCGCAGACTATCTCTTCATGGACCCCCGCCTGAGTTTTGACAAGCTGAAAGCCATGCGCGCGGACACCATCCTTACCCAGCCTTTCGATGTATTCAACCCTGAGACTGGGGCCTATGACAAAACCGTTCGAGATGCAGAGTCTGTTGGCAATCTTGACCATTACCTAGAGAACTATCCTGTGTTTGCAAACTATCCCCCAGCGCACAACACCACCATAGAAGCTGCTGTTACTGGCACCCTGGACAGTTTGACCCATATCCGAGACCTATGCGCCCAGAAAGGGGTCAACTTCCTGGTCCTCTGTGCCCCTGTTTACGCCGATTATATGGCTTACTACGACTGGGATCAAGTAAAAGAGTTCTATACTCGCCTAGCTCAGGTGACCCCTTATTGGGATTTTTCTTACAGTTCTGTAAGCTTCGAACCTCGGTATTTCTATGACGAAACCCATTTTCGCAACTGTGTTGGAGAAATGGCTCTGGCTCGTGTCTTTGGGGATGATTCACGCTATATTCCAGAAGATTTTGGGGTCTATGTGACAGCGGATACGGTCCAGGAACACTTGGAAACCATGATGCAGGCATCCCCCCTGCCAGCAGAACGCTATACCGCTGAGGTTCCAGTACTCATGTACCACCACATTGATCAGAATGGGGATGACTCCACCAACATCACCCCAGAACTTTTTGAAGCACAGATTGCTGCCTTGGCTCAGGCAGGCTACACCGCTGTCTTTCCCGATGACCTGGCCGCCTATGTCAACACAGGTAAGGCTCTGCCAGAAAAACCCGTTGTGATTACCTTTGATGACGGCTATTTGAGCAATTATACCTATGCCTGGCCCATTCTGGAAAAGTACGGTATGGTTGCCACCTTCTTCATGGTAGGCTCTACCACAGGAAACACAGACCATTACAAAGACACAAGTCATCCCATCACCCCCCACTTCTCCTTCGCCCAAGGTGCAGAAATGGTAGCCTCTGGAACGATCTCTCTCCAGAGTCACACCTATGATATGCACCAATGGGCTCCCTATGAGTCTACTGACCAGCCACGGGAAAATATCCTGCCTTTGGCGGGAGAATCTGAGGAAGCATATCGGGCGGTGCTGGCAGAAGACTGTCAAAAGATCCGCCAGGCCATTGAGGAGGGAACCGGAGAAGAGCGCGTCCACGTATTGGCCTACCCCAGCGGCAGATACAACACTCTGGCTCAGGTTTCCCTGCTGGAAAATGGATTTGACATCACTTTTACCACTGAGGTTGGCACCAACACACTGATCAAAGGTCAGCCCCAGTCCCTGCTTGGTCTGCACCGTTACAACATGAATGAAGCAGTTTCCGTAGATCAAATGATGTCGTGGGTCTCTCCTGCGCGAGGATGATTGGTTTCTTATCCAAAAAGGAGTCAGCTTTTGCTGACTCCTTTTTGGATAAGATTTTTAGGAAATTGTCGGCACTCACCGCTGCTTCTTGGGTAAGCTACGTTTCCAAACTCCTGTGCGCTCATAAAGATACCCCAGCGGCACAGACGATGCCGGTGCAACAGCACAAGCCCAGAAGATCCCTACAAGGCCGAAAATATGGTTGAGTACAAGGGCCAAAACCACTCGCACCAGGATACAGTTGAGCAAGCTAGAACCCAAAGAAAACAAGGTATGTCCTGCCCCCATAGGAAGGGCATTATACACCATAAAACTGGCATAGAAAATCTGCCCTAAAATCTCGATCCGCAAGTTTTGCACTGCAATTTCCATGGTTGCCGCATCTGGATGGAAAATCGATAGGATCTGTGGTGCAAACAGCTCGATAAGCAGAATGAGGATTGCCGTTACTCCTAAGGAAAAACGCATGGCTACATGGACCACCTTACTAGCTCGGTCATATTTTTTGGCTCCTAAGCACTGGGCCACCATGGTCGTTGCCGCATTGTAAAGTGCAAGAGTGAATAATAGCGCCACATCCTTGACCTTCATACAAATCCCGCTGGCCGCAGAAGCCTCCACACCATAGCGATTGATCAAGGATGTCATCGCCAGCCAAGACAACCCCACCACTGTCATCTGAATGGCACTGGGGATCCCCAGCTTGAGCACTTGTGCCAGTTTTTCCCCCTGAATGGACATCTTCCGCCAAGCCAGACCGAAGAGCTCTGGTTGGTGCAGCACATAGACCAAACAGACCACAAAGCTAGCCCACTGGGCCAAGATCGTTGCCAGCGCAGCCCCACGAACGCCCCACTGGAATGCTCCCATGAACAGGCAGTCAAGCAGAATATTGCATACTGCCGTCACAGCCACACAGTAAAATGGCTGCTTGGAGTTGCCCACTGAACGAAGCATGGCTGCCAACGCATTATAGCCAAAGATGGCAGGTAACCCAAACGCACACACCTGCAAATAAACCTTTGCCGAAGAAAGGGCAGGCGCTTGCAGCGCTTGCAGGATGGGCTGTCTGAAGAACAAGGTTACACACATCATCGCCAGTCCTGCCAGAAGGGCAAAGGAAAACACGGTCCGGTTGGTCCGCATCCGCTCCTCCTGCTCCCGGCTTCCGAAATATTGTCCCATCAGAATGTTACCGCCGATGGTAATGCCCATAATAACCTGG
>JAHHRP010000031.1 GCA_020025735.1 Evtepia sp. | reverse complement strand
CCGCTCGTTCTTCCTGTCGGCGCTGCCGTTCCTCCGCTTGTCGGGCCTCTCGTTCTGCGCGGAGTTGACGGTGGTGTTCCTCGCGTTCTAGGCGCTCTTGTTCCCGTTTGACATGGCGTTCTTGGGCTTCCTGCTGCCGACGAAGAAGTTCTTCTTTCCGGCGGACCTCCCGCTCTTCTTTTTCCAGCTTGGCCAGCGCCTCATCCTGCTGGCGGGCTTCCGACTCTCGCTGGCGGAAGGCGATCTTTTCCTGCTGGCGTTGTTGGCGTTTTGCTCGGCGCTCCTCTTTGGTGTATTCCTGGAAGCGGCGGATAAAACCAATAACAACCAATACCAGCGCAACGAGCAGCAGCAGACGGACATAGATATTGCCTAAAATTGTGTTCACACTGGTGACAAAGGCAACAAAGGGAGAAAAAGGAACGTCGTTGACAGCAACCATATCTATGGTAGCGTATTCTTCTCCTCCGTAGATCACAGTGACGGTCCCCAAGGCGTCTCCCTTTTGGATGGGCGCTGAGGCAACCTCTGCGTCCAGATGCAGCCGCAGCTCCCGGCGCTTCATATCATATTCCCCAGGGACCATGAAGTTTACGGACTGGGCAGGCTGGAGGATTAAGTGGCTGCTGTCGGCAGAAAACCGGACGGGGACTTCCTGCAAATAGGTGCCTTTATCGAGGAGTTTCGCAGCAGAGAAGTTGGTAAAGCCCCAATTAAGCAGGTTGCGGCTTTCGGAAAACTGCTTGCGTAAGACCTTTCCGTGGATATTGGTTGGGTTTTGTGCACCCAGAACAACGGAAATCAGTGTGTGTCCTTTTTTCTTGACTGCGGCAACCAGGCAAAAGCCGGCTTGGCTAGTGCTGCCGGTTTTCACACCAATCGTGCCGGGATACGTGTAGCCTGGGAATTTGCTGGGCGTAAGTAAAGCATTGGTATTGCCCAGGTTCCGGGGACCAGAGAGATTGGTGGCAGGGATGGTGTAGTAACCAGTGGAGACAATCTCTCGAAAGGTGGCATGGGTCATAGCCTGCTTGGTCATGCGATAGATATCTCTGGCGGTGGAGTAGTGATCGGGACTATGGAGACCGTGTGGATTCATAAATTGGGTGCCTGTCATCCCCAGCTCCTGGGCACGCTGGTTCATCTGTGCCACAAAGGTGGGGATATCTCCGGCAACGGCTGTAGCCAAGGTGTTGGCGGCTTCGTTGGCAGAAACCAGCAGCAGACAGTAAAGTAGGTTTTTGACGGTAATGACTTCCCCAGCTTTCAGGTTGGCGGTGGAGGAATCAGAAGGTAATCCACTTAAATTGGCAGCATCTATGGTGATTTCCGTAGATAGATCCAACTCTCCCCGACCCACGGCTTCTAGGGTAAGCAAAGCGGTCATAATTTTGGTGATGCTGGCAGGATAACGCTGCTCGTCGGCGTTTTGTTCGCTTAAAATCTGGTCAGTGTCCAGGTCGATCAGCAGTGCGGCAGTAGCCTCCACAGTAATAGGGGGCACCCCTTCGTAGGAGACAGCGCTCACCAGGGGAGCCATTGATCCGGTGAGCAGTGATAAGATCAGAACAAAAGAAAAGGCACGAATCAGCGTTTTTTTCATAGGAAACATCCACATCCCGTGATATAATAATGCTACCTCTAGGTTGTCTATAAAGCAACAACATGGCAGAGAGAAATCAAATCTTATGAGTATCATAACAAAGCTGGACACAAGACGCAATGGGGGAGGGAACAATGAAAGAAAAATTTATGAAAATTTCTCGATTGGAAGCTGTTGTCCTCTTGCTGACTGCCCTCTTTGCAGTGGGGACACTCCTCTGGTTCTGGAAAGCGCCGCCTCGGCAGGAGGTGGTGGTGAGCGCGATGAAGGAGCCAGCGAGAGAGGAGCCAGAGGATTCCGAGGCAGAGGGGATGTTGGAAGGAGAAGTGATAAATTTGAATCAGGCGACGCTCTCAGATCTAACCCGCCTGCCTGCTATCGGGGAGACGAAGGGAGAGATGATCCTGGCCTGGCGGGAGGAACATGGCGGATTTTCTGCGGTAGAAGAACTGTTGGAAGTTAAGGGAATTGGAGAGGCTACGTTAGAAAAACTGCGGCCTTATGTGACCGTTGCCCCACCGGCAGCGGAGGAAGGAGAGGACCATGGCACGGATTCTGGTGGTGGATGATGAAAAGGTAATGGTCAAAGGGATCCGCTTCAACTTAGAAAATGAAGGTTACACGGTGGATGTGGGTTACGATGGCTGGCAGGCGGTGGAGCTTGCTAGGGCCAATGAATATGATCTGATTATTCTGGATTTGATGATGCCAGAATTGGATGGGTTAGGAGCTTGTATGGAGATTCGGACCTTTTCCACGGTGCCGATCATTATGCTCACGGCCCGGGGAGAGGACACAGATAAACTCCTGGGGTTCGAGTATGGGGCGGATGATTACATCACAAAACCGTTTAATATTTTGGAGGTTAAGGCGCGTGTGAAGGCCCTTCTTCGTCGGTCTTCTACAACCCGGCGCCAGGAGGATGACAGACAGCGGCTGACGCTGGCAGGCGTGACGCTGGATAGCGCGGCCCGGACCACTTGGAAGGATGGGGTGCTGGTGGAGCTGACAGCCCGGGAGTTTGACTTGCTGGAGCTGCTGATGCAGCACCCCAATCGGGTGTACAGCCGGGAACAACTGTTGAATCTGGTGTGGGGTTATGAATACACTGGGGAGTACCGGACAGTGGATGTCCATATCCGACGTCTGCGGGAAAAAGTAGAACAGGACCCGGCTCATCCTGCCTTGTTGTGCACCAAATGGGGGGTGGGCTACTATTTCAATGGGAACTGAAGGAAAGCGCAAGGGAAGAGAGACACTGCGGCAGCTGGCAGAGCGATGGAATTTGAATGTCACACACTCTCTGCAAATGCGTTTGGCTTTGGGGTATTCCCTCCTCATTGCTGTCTTGCTGGTGCTGATGAACACATATCCACTGATTATGAGCCAGAATCTCATGTTCCGCTCTCAGCAGACAGCTTTAGCAAATCAGGCCGTGCTGATTACCAATACCCTGACCACAGCCGACGAACTGACCACGGAAACTGTGGAGCAGGCCATCAATCAGTTGGAAGAGCTGGATGTAGCTCGTGTAGTGATTACTGATCAGGCGGGATTGGTTCTCTATGATACGGGAAAGGTCTCTTCTATGGGAAAATATGTCTTAACCCGGGAGATTGCTGATGCGCTGCGAGGCAACAATGCTTTCTCAGGACGTTATCAGGATGGGATGTTCTCCAGTCGAGCAGCCTCTCCGGTGATGAACCGGAACCAGGTGGTGGGGGCGGTGTGCCTGTATGAGCAAGACAGAGATCAGGGGGCGCTGCTCCAGGAACTTCAGCGAAATCTGCGGTTGATTTCTGTGGTGGTTTGTTTGGCGGTGTTGGCATTGTTTGGGATCTTCTCCAACTTTTTTTCTCGTCGGGTTCGCACGTTGCTGGGAGGCATCCGCACAGTGCGGGCCGGAGAGTACACGCACCGGATCTCCATGCGCGGCAATGATGAATTAACCCAGCTGGCGGAGGAGTTCAATCAGCTTACTGGGCGGTTGCAGACCACGGAGGAGGAACGGCGGCGTTTTGTCTCTGATGCCTCTCATGAACTTAAAACGCCCCTGGCCTCCATTCGCTTGCTTACAGATTCTATCTTGCAAGATGAGACCATCGACCGAGAAACCACCCGGGAATTTGTGGGAGATATTGGAGAGGCGGCAGATCGACTCATCCATATCAGTCAGGAATTGCTGGAGCTGAATCGTTTGGATGAAGGCCGCGCCATCCGACGGGAGGCGGTAGATCTGAACGAGCAGGTGGAAAAGGTCCAGCGTTTGTTGGCACCTCTGGCAGAGACTGCCTGTGTTAACTTGCAAACCCATTTGGGAGACAAATGCATGGTCTTGTGCAATGCAGAGGACGCCAGTCAGATTTTACGAAATCTGATCGAAAATGCCATCAAGTATAATCTGCCTGGGGGGGAAGTAGAAGTAACCACTTGTCATCAGGGAGACTGGATCAGTTTAACCGTTGCGGACACAGGGATGGGGATTCCTGAAGAAGATTTGTCTCGGATCTTTGAGCGATTCTATCGGGTGGATAAGGCACGTTCCCGGTCGGCTGGCGGGACTGGTCTGGGGCTATCTATTGTGCGGGATGCAGTGCGTCATCATGGTGGACAGATCTCAGTCCAGCCACGGCAGGAGGCAGGGGTGATCTTTGAAGTTCTTCTGCCTGCCTGGAGAGAGGAGGATGGAAGGTGAGATCCATCGGTTGTGGTCTGTTGTTGGTGTTATTGATGGTGGGATTGGCAGGCTGCTGGGAGAAAAAGGAAGAGACAACCTATGATGTTTACTATCTCAATCAATCCACTGGGGAAGAGGTGGCCTTGGCCGCAGAAAAACGCACGTTGCCCCAAAATATGGAACCAGCAGAGGGGCTGCTGACACTGCTGCTCACTGAACCCGAAGGGGAGGGACTGGCCAGAGCGATTCCCAAAGGGGTCACGTTACGGAAGTGGAGTGAACACAACGGTCTGCTTACGGTAGACTTTTCCGGCAGCTACGGTATGCTTTCTGGGATTGATTTGACCTTGGCTGATTATAGTGTAGTGCTTACGCTTACTCAACTGGAAGGGGTGGAGACGGTGATGATAACCGTAGATGGAGAAATGCTCTCCTACCGAGATCACCAGCGTTTGACTGGGGCGGATGCCTGGTTGTCCCTTGCGCCCACTGGCTGACCAGAAGTGAAAATGCGCCCACACGATTCCGGTTGGAGCCGTGTGGGCGCGTTTTTCTGTATCAGGCAGCGATCAATATCGTACATCCACCAGACAAAGACCGCAGGATGGGACCATCTCTCCTGCCTGGCGGCGGTCTTGCGAGGCTAGGATATCTCCCATGGAATCAGGGGAGAGTTGGCCCCGTCCCACTGCCAACAAGGTGCCCACCAAGATGCGAACCATGTGATATAGGAAACCGTCCCCGGTAATGGTGAAGCGAAGTTCTGGTCCCAGGTCTTCAATGGTGATGGCTTCTATCCGGCGCACAGTGGAATGCTTGAAACGTTTGAGGGAGCAGAAAGCCCGGTAGTCATGGGTGCCGCAGAGATCTTCTGCTGCCTGACGCATGGCGTATAGATCCAAAGGCGTATGGAGTCGGTAAAGATAGTTGCGTTCGAAGACGTTGGGCTGATCGCTGTTCCAAATGCGGTAGACATAGGTCTTTCCTGTGCAGGAGAGGCGGGCGTGGAACCGAGGTTCGACTTGTTCCAGAGAGATGGCACCAATATCCATGGGAAGATACTGCCGCAGACCGGACAGAATTTCTTGTGGGGACAGGGAGGTTTTGGCCCGGAAAGAGGCGACTTGCATCTTTGCGTGGGTCCCGGCATCGGTACGGCCGGAACCGGCAACTTCCACGGGTTGATCCAGCAAGCGGGAGAGGAGCGTTTCCAGCTTCCCCTGGATGGTTTGCTCAGTATTGCCTTGCTTCTGCCACCCTTTCCAGCGGGTGCCATCATAGCAAAGGGTCAGGCGGTAATTTGGCATGGTTCGTATCCTCTTTCCTTCTGGGCCCTCATCGTGGTGCATAACAAGAGGGCAAGCTGTTCTTTTTTGTTATTTTACAAGATTTCCGTCTTGATGAAAAGAGGTAAGGTGCCTCTTTTTTCGTTTTTTAGGATTTTTGGAAATCTATGGGATGCTGTTGCGCGAACAGAAATGATGATGCCTTGAGAAAATATCTTGCAGAGCAGTATGAGACCCTTGCGAGTGCGATTGAGGATGCAGGGATTAGCGATCACTCATCGCGCGGATTGCAGGTGGTTGTGGTGAGTGGTCCAATCAGAATAAATGCTGTCATATTGATAGAATAAGCACTCATGATGCGGAACAGAACGCTGTTTTCAAAGTAAGTGGGTGGAAAAAGATAGCATACGCAAAAAGAATATGAAACACAAGCGGCAAAGGGTTTCCTCTGCCGCTTGTGTTTGTTTTGTTATAAAGTCCACTTTCTCTGGTCGGTGTGGAGCAGATGATGGGCTGTTTCTGAGAGGGGATGGTCAAAGAATGTGTCATACAGCGTTTGTACATCAGGGTTCTCATGAGAGAATCGGATGGTGCTGTGGGTGTCCAGTTGATAGAGACAGTTGCCACGCTGCTGGGCATAATCTTCGCCATCATGGATCGGCTGACCGCCGCCGCCGGAACAGCCTCCGGGGCAGGCCATGACTTCGATAAAGTCATAGTCTACTTGCCCTGCCCGCAGGGCATCCATGAGGGCATGGGCACTGGCCAGACCGGAGACCACAGCAAGGCGAAGGGTGGTTTCTCCGATGGAGAACGTAGCTTCACGCCAGGGATTTTGACCGCGGATCTCCTGGAACGCGTCTGGTGTAGGATTCTGGCCGGTGAGACGCCAATAGGCGGTGCGGAGGGCAGCCTCCATGACCCCGCCGGTAACACCAAAGATAATCCCGGCACCAGAGCCACGGCCCAGAGGGGAGTCAAAGGATTCCTCGGGGAGTGCGGCGACATTGATCTGCATGGCGTGCAGCATCCGATCCAGTTCGCGGGTGGTGAGAACGACATCCACATCTTGCCCAGCAGCATCACTGACTTCGGGAACTTCTGCTTCGTATTTTTTAGCAACACAAGGCATCACAGAGACACAGAAAATGTCCTCAGGGGCCTTGTCCAGCTTTTGGGCGTAATAACTCTTGGCCACTGCGCCGAACATCTGCTGAGGACTTTTGGCAGAAGAGAGGTTGCCTGCCATCTCTGGGTATTCGCTGCGGACAAAACGGACCCAGCCTGGACAGCAGGAGGTGAAGAGAGGCAGTTTGCTGCCATCGCCAGCAGTCAGGCGCTGAATTAACTCGCTACTTTCTTCCATGATGGTCAGATCAGCGGAGAAGGTGGTGTCAAAGACATGCTTTACCCCCATAGCGCGGATGGCGGCAGCCAAGCGGCCCTCTGTGGCCTGATCTGGGGTTAATCCCAGACTTTCCCCCCAGGCCGCCCGGACAGCAGGAGCAATTTGAAAGACGACTTCTTTGGTGGGATCGGTGAGCGCGGCAAAAACAGTCTCTGTGTCATCGCGCTCCCGCAGGGCACCCACGGGGCAGTGGGTGACACACTGTCCACATAGCGCACAGCTTGCCTCGTTCATACGCAGGCCGCCACGGATGCGCACCGTGGTGTGGGCACCAGAGCCAGTGACTTCCCATACGCCCAAAGACTGAATCCGCTCGCAAACGGAAACACAACGGAGACATTTGATGCACTTTGTGCTGTCCCGCAGGATAGGGAGTGTGGGGTCCCAAGGCCGCTCAGTGATTTCGTTGCGGAAGGGGACCGACTGGATGTTCATGGCTTTGGACAGGGATTGCAGGGAACAGTTGCCGCTGCGAACGCAGGTGACACAGTGATCCACATGTTGGGAGAGGATCAGCTCTACGTTGGTTTTTCTAGTGACACGTACCCGCTGCGTGTTGGTATGCACAACCATGCCATGTTCCACGAGTGTGTTACAGGCAGTGGCCAGTTTATCTACGCCTTCTACCTCTACAGCGCAGACGCGGCAGGACCCCACTTCGTTGATCTCTCTGAGGTAGCAGAGGGTGGGAATGTAAATGTCTACGGTCCGGGCAGCGTCCAGGATGGTGGTGTTGGCGGGGACGGAGACCGTTTTGTTGTCGATGGTCAGTGTTACCATGTTGTCCGTCTCCCTCCTTTAAAGCCCGCATGACCGTAGTGGTCACAGCGGAGACAGCGGCTGCACTCCTGGTTCATTTCCTGCTGGGACATACAGTTTTCCATCAATTCAAAGTCGTTCTTACGCCAATTGGCCTCTCGTTCGGTCAAGTCCACGCGGCCAGTGGCGTTTTTGAGACGGAAGGAGGCGGGGGGGATCTCCAGGTTGGAGGAGATATCGGTGTGGCAGCCCAAGTATTCATCAATGCTGGCTGCGGCTACTTTGCCAGCTTCGATGGCCAGAATCACTGTGGCGGGACCAGAGACGCAGTCTCCCCCGGAGAAGACCCCGTCCAATCCCGGAACACTGCTGTCGTCCCCGGTGACAATGGTATCGCGTTTGGTAGGGACCCCTACCTGAGCAAAACTTTTGGAGTCCACAGCCTGGCCCACGGCCATGAGGACTACATCACAAGGAATGCGCTCTTGAGGCTGGTCAGCATCTCGGGGTGCGGGCCGACCGTTTCGGACCTCGCCGATGACCTGGGGTTGGAGCACAAGGGCTTCCACAGCGCCATCTGGGGTTGTCTCAATCGCCACAGGTGCCTTTAGCGGGAGAATTTCACAGCCCTCTGCCATAGCTCCCTCGATTTCTTCGGGCAGGGCAGTCATATCAGAGATTCTGCGGCGGTAGACGCATTTAACGGAAGCGGCCCCCAGACGCACAGCGGTACGGGTGGCATCCATGGCCACGTTGCCGCCGCCAATTATCACCACATGTTTGCCAGTGAAGTCTGGCTTCACTGTGCGGACGGTAGTATCCAGCAGTTCGATGGCAGCAAGAACGCCTTCGGCATCTTCGCCGGGGATACCCAATCCCTTGTGCAGGGAAGCGCCGATGGCCAGATAAAGGCTGTCGTAGTCCCGGCGCAGTTCTTCCAAGGTGACGTCAGTACCTACCCGACAGTTGACTTTGACCTCTACGCCAGTGGAAAGGATGGTGTCGATGTCCCAGTCCAAGTAAGATCCAGGCAGACGGTAGCTGGGGATGCCATAGCGAAGCATCCCGCCCAGTTTGGGCTTACATTCAAAGACAGTAACTTTATGCCCCATGAGGGAAAGGAAGTAGGCAGCGGTGAGACCGGAAGGTCCGCCGCCCACAATGGCAACCTTCTTTCCTGTGTCAGGAGCGCGGGGGGGTGCGGGTACCTCACCTGCATGGTCCACGGCAAACCGCTTGATGCCTCGGATATTCAAGGGAGAATCGACGATGGTCCGGCGGCAGTGGGACTCACAGGGATGTTCGCAAACCAGGCCGCATACGGAGGGGAAAGGGTTGTCTTTTCGGATCAGGCGGATGGCATCGGCATACCGTTCCTCTCCCACCAAAGAGATGTAACCTGGCACATCCACATGGGCAGGACATAGATCCACACAAGGGACGCTTTTGAAGTTGGCGGTACAGCTGCCCTGTGTCACATGGGCAAGGTAGTCGTCTTGGAAAGCTACGTAACCGTCTAGGACCATCTGGGCGGCCTCAAAGCCGATGGCGCAGTCAGCGCTGTCCACGATAGACTGGGCTGTGCGGAGGATAATATCCAGGTCAGTTTGGCTGCCCTGACCATTCAGCAGCTGGTCCAAGAGATCAGCCAATCGGTCTAAGCCGATGCGGCAGGGGACACACTTTCCGCAGCTCTGGGCCAGGCAGAGCTTTAAAAAGGCGCTGGTGAGTTCCACAGGACAGTTGCCGCAAGGCGCTGCGGAGATCCGACGCTCCATGTCGGCGTAGAGGTCGTCCACTGTGCGTTGGGCGTTTTCCCAGGGGGTGATACGCAGTCTGCTCAAATCAATGATCTCCTTTCTGATGAGTAGAAAGCTTTTCATAGAAAAATGCTGTCTTTGACCGCGGCCAAAAACAGCGAATAAAATCGATGGATGATCAACCGATAGCTTCAATATGATAAGCTGAAATGTCGAAAAAGGCAATAGGAATTTTTATACTTTCATATTGTGTTAAAAAATTATACAATATCAACAAAGTGAAAATAACAAAAGGGAAAAGATGAAAGGAATGGAGGGAAATTACCTAGAAAAAGGGGGAAATACGGAAAGAAAAGAGAAAAAAATATTTAAAATCTGGTCTTGTAAGCGGAAAAAATTGCTTCTATGATATCAGAAAAGAAGGGATTGACCAGGAAGGAAGAAATAAGGTATAATATTCAACTAAATTGTGACATTTTATGATGACAATGCAACGCCCGCCATCCGATCTGGCGGGAAAACCACAAGGAGGACCATCTATCATGCGTGATTATCAGAAGGGGACTCAGTGTCTCCACGCTGGCTATGTACCCGGCAGCGGTGAACCGCGAAACATTCCGATTGTGCAGAGTACGACTTTCCGTTATAGCAGCAGTGAGGCTATGGGGGCCTTGTTTGATCTGGAGGCGGAGGGCTACTTTTATACCCGACTGCAAAACCCTACTTCTGACCATGTGGCAGCCAAGATCTGTGCTTTGGAGGGGGGGACAGCGGCCATGCTGACCTCTTCTGGTCAGGCTGCAAACTTTTTTGCCATCTTTAACATCTGCTCAGCCGGAGATCATGTGGTGGCCTCAGCAGCTCTTTATGGAGGTACGTTCAATCTGTTCGCTGTGACCATGAAGCGAATGGGGATAACATTTACTTTCGTAGACCCCAACTGTTCCAAAGAGGAGTTGGATGCAGCCTTCCAGCCCAATACCAAGGCGGTCTTTGGGGAAACCATTGCAAATCCTGCCCTCATTGTGCTGGATATGGAGAAATTTGCCCAGGCAGCACATGCCCATGGCGTACCCCTAATCATTGACAATACCTTTGCAACACCAGTGGGTTGCCGTCCGTTCCAGTGGGGTGCGGACATTGTGACCCACTCTACCACAAAATATATGGATGGCCATGCAAATTGTGTGGGCGGCGCTATCGTAGACAGCGGGAACTTTGACTGGACCAAGTATCCTGACAAATTCCCAGGTCTGTGTACTCCTGATGAGAGCTACCACGGTGTGACTTACACCGAGCGTTTTGGATTGGAGGGGGCTTATATCACCAAGGCGACGGTTCAGCTGATGCGGGACTTTGGTGCGTCCCCTTCGCCCATGAATGCCTATCTGCTCAATGTGGGTCTGGAAACCCTGCATCTGCGGATGCCCCAGCACTGTGCCAATGCGCTGAAGGTGGCCGAGTATGTGCAGAACCATCCCAAGATTGCTTGGGTGAACTATCCTGGTCTGGAAGGGGACAAGTACTATGCCCTGGCCCAGAAGTACATGCCCAATGGTACCTGTGGTGTGGTGACCTTTGGGGTGAAAGGAGGACAAAAGGCGGCAGAAACCTTCATGGCTGGGCTGCAGCTGGCCTCTATTGCTACCCATGTGGCAGATGCCAAGACTTGCGTATTGCATCCTGCTTCCTCAACTCACCGGCAGCTGACCGAAGAAGAATTGGCTGCGGCAGGGGTTTCCCCGGATCTGATTCGTCTGTCTGTTGGCATTGAGGATGTGCAAGACATCATCACCGATTTGGAGCAAGCGCTGGAGCAGGTATAAGGACCACCCATAAGGGCCAAAGTAGGAGGGGGTTTGACGATGTTGGAGATCATTTATCAGGATGAGGCCATTGTGGTCTGTGTGAAACCCTTTCGGGTGATTTCTACCGACGAACCTGGCGGGATGCCTGATCTCATTCGGGAGACCTTGGGTCAGCCCAAAGCGAAGGTCCGGGCAGTCCACCGGCTGGACCAGGTAGTAGGAGGATTGATGGTTTATGGGCTGACGGGACCTGCGGCATCGGCGCTCTCCCGACAAATCCGGGAGAATGCTTTTTTGAAGGAGTACCAGGCAGTGATCCATTGGCGCCCTCAGTATGATGAGGGGACCTATATTGATCTGCTGGGCCGCAATGAAAAAACCCGAAAGACCTATGTTTCCAAAGTCCCTGGGAAGGGAATTCAGCAAGCAATCCTTCATTATAAATTGTTGGATAATCGACAAGGTTTTTCTCTGGTGGAAATCCAATTAGAGACTGGCCGGACCCATCAGATCCGGGCCCAATTTTCTGCCCGAGGGACGCCTTTGGCTGGAGATCGAAAGTACAGTAGTTATCCTGATCCTCCTGAGTGGCAAATCGCACTTTGGTCCAGCCACCTGGCCTTTACCCACCCAGAGAGTGGAGAGAAGATGTCGTTTCGCCTCTCTCCTCCTCGTGTGGCACCTTGGACGCTGTTTCAAGAGGAAGATTGATCAAAATAAAACTGCCCGCTGTGTCCTGGTGTTCACAGGACACGGCGGGCAGTTGCTGTTTGGGAGGGGTAAAAGCAGGGGCTAAAAAACTTGCTGTACCAGCACCATGTACAGGATGGTTCCTCCAGCGATGCTCAGAAAAATGTTCTTTTTCCAGCGGTGCAGAAGGATAACCGCTAGGATGCCGATGCCTTCTGGCAAGCCATGCCAGGAAGTGAAGATGGCATCCTTGAGACAGAAAATCACCAGCAATCCCATGACGGCACTGGGCAGGACAGAACCCAAATAGCGAATGAAAGGTGGGGGTTGTTTTCCTTCTGGAAAGAGCAAGAAAGGAAGGAATCGGGTGGTCATGGTACCCAGCACCACAGCGGTGATGGTGAGTACTTGCTGCCAGAGGGTCATGGTGTCACCTCCTTAATAGGGGTCCGACGGCGCAGGAAGAGGAAGCAGAGGAGAATGAGTCCCATCGCTGGCAGCAGGAACTGCTTGCTGCCCAGCACCAGCAGGCACACAAGGGAGCAGCCAATCCCGACCAGAGCGGGACGATGGTCTTTGGCTTGGTCCCACTGTTCTAGGAAAAGGACCACAAAGAGGGCGGTCATCACAAACTCAATTCCCTTGGTATTGAATTGGATGACATAGCCAAGCAGAGCGCCCAGAGTAGACCCTAGTACCCAGTAGAATTGGTTGAGCAGGGTGGTAAAGAACAGGAACCATCCACGGTCGATGCCGTCAGGGGGAGAGATGGTGCAGTGGAGAGAGAAGGTTTCATCACAGAGACCAAAGATGAGGTACGGTTTTTTCCATCCTAAGTTTTTAAACTTGTCCAGCATAGACAATCCATAGAACAGGTGCCTGGCGTTGACCATCAGAGTCAGCAGAAAGGCGTGCAGAGGCTGGAAGATTGGCAGGAGCAGGAGGTT
This sequence comes from Evtepia sp., assembly GCA_020025735.1. GTDB lineage: Bacteria > Bacillota > Clostridia > Oscillospirales > Oscillospiraceae > Evtepia. Next base: position 2,827 of record JAHHRP010000031.1, on the reverse strand, counting down.
TGCGGTGACAAACTCCATAGACCCGGCGAAGATAAATAAACTCATCAACATGGGATAGAGAAAGGAGAAACCTTGGCTGTGCATGAGGAAACCGTAGGACATGCCCAGAAAGAGGAAGCCGATGCAGATGGGCAGAGTATAGGGCAGGGCAGCCCGAAAGGCCTTGGTTTTCATGAAACAATCCTCCTGTACATCTTGCTTTTTGGGACAACTTAGGTATAATGAATTCGATATAACGAATAAAAATCTGATATATTATTTGTTGTCTGATGTATCTTACAACCGTATGATTTAATTGTCAAGGGTACAAGGGAGGTTTTTGTGTGGAACTGGGCAAACTTATTGGAAGAAACCTAAAAAGACTGCGGACAGAGCGTCATCTCACCTTAGGGCAACTATCTGCCTTGTCCGGGATCAGCAAAGCCATGCTTTCTGAAATGGAAAAAGGGGTTGGCAACCCCACCATCAACACCATCTGGAAGATTGCCAATGGGTTAAAAGTGCCATATACGCGGCTGTTGGAAGCAGATGAGCGTGGGACAACCCTGGTCCGCCGGGCAGCGGTTTTGCCGCAACAGGCGGAGAGTGGGGAATACCGGGTTTCTTGCTATTTTAGGGGGGACAATGGACGGAATTTTGAATTGTTTTATATGGAGTTGGACCCCAAAGGACGCCATGCCTCTGCTGGGCACCTGGCCCAAGCCCAGGAGTATGTCTATGTGATAGAGGGTGAGCTTACGGTAGAGACAGGGGGAGAGCGTTATCTGTTGCAGCCGGGGGATGCCTTGGGGTTTGATTCCACCGTAGAGCATACATATGAGAATCAAGGGTCAGTGTTGGTAACAGGAATGATCATCAACTACTACCCTGATGAACGGCAGAAAGGGGACCGACGATCTTAAAGTGGGAAAACTTTCCAGTATGTTTGGAAGAACACCGGGACATACTACCTGTCGGAGACCGGAAGGGGCGACGCCTCTTGCCGGGCTTCGAAAATCCAAATGGACCACGGGAATGTGGTTCCGGGAGGTTTCCTATGAAGGTGATCGACAAAATTGCTCTGGTGCTGCTGGTAATCGGCGGTCTGAACTGGGGCAGCGTCGGGATTTTCGGCCTGGACATTGTGGGGGCCCTCTTTGGCGGCTCCGCCAGCGCTCTGAGCCGACTGGTGTATATCCTAGTGTGCCTGTCTGCCATCTGGTGTATCACGCTCTTTTTCCGTGAGGATCATGTCGAGCGGACTGCACATGGACGTGCGTAAAATCCAATCCATTGCCCAAACGGCAGAAGAGAAATCATTTCTTTTGTATGGTTTGCCGTGAACGGCAGAAAAAAACAGAGGGACTGTATCATCAACGTACAGTTCCTCTGTTTTTGTGTTATTATTTGAAGTGTCTGGCTGGATGTTCTGAGATTAGTCCAGTGAAGCGGGACCAAAGCCGTGAGGCAGGAGTTGGCCCAGGGTAGTCTTGAAAAATGTGTGGTCTTGCCGGGCGACCAACACCGTCAAGTTGGGGGAAAACTCATAGAGCATTTGACGGCAGGAGCCACAGGGCCAACAGTAGTCGGCGCTGCGGCCTACCACAGCCAGGCGAGTAAAAGACCGGCAACCCTCGCTGACGGCCTTAACCAAGGCAGTTCGTTCTGCGCAGAGGGTGGAGCCATAGGCGGCATTTTCTACGTTACAGCCTGTATAGATCGTGCCATCTTCGCCCTCCAGGGCGGCCCCCACGGGGAAGTGGGAGTATGGGGCGTAGGACTTATCCAACATGGTGAACGCCAGTTCCACCAGATCCTGATCGGTCATAGGGGATCTCCTCCTTCGATGGGGCGCAGAGGCCCGTTATTGAATGTGGATATGATTGTTGATGTGGTCGGCGCAGTAGCAATAGTATCCGTTGCACCGGGAACAGTAACGAAACTCCATCTGCGGATCAGTCAGATCGGTTTTGCCGCATACAGCGCATTTGTGCAGGTAGGTGGTTTTCGTTTTGGTTTTTGCATCGTGGAAATTGACGACCTTGGGTCCGCCGCCAGGCTGCCCGTAGGAATTTCGATATTGCGTTTGGTTCATTTTGTGTTTGGCCCGGCCCTTCCAGTAAGAGATCTGGCTGCCAATATCCGAGACGAAGAAGAGTAGATAGTTGAGAATGGCAACTATGGGAATCAAGGCGAGGAGGAGGTGACCCAGGAAGAGGTACCGCAGGATTGCTACGGCGAAGAAAGCCGCGTCGATCCAGGCCAGCCATTTGGCTTTGACAGGAATGATGAAGAAGAGCAAGAACTGCAAGTCAGGGTAGAGGGTGGCAAACGCAAAGAACATGGACATATTTACATAGTACATGGAAGTTGTGCCAACCAGGAAACCGATCAAAATGTTTAGAACGACCCCAAAGAAATAGAAAATGGTAAATTTGCTGGAACCCCATTCTCGCTCCAGCGCGTTGCCGATGAAATAATACAGGTAGAGGGTAAGGGCGAAACTGATGATGTGCTGCCCGCCGAGGGGGACAAAAATAAATGTGACAATTCGCCAAATTTGCCCGTGCAGAATTGCGTTTGCATTGAAGGCGAGCAGGCTGGAGGCAATGGGGTAACCACTGGTGCTGAACATATCCAGCAGGTAGACGAGTACGGTTCCGATGACGATGTACCGCATCAGTCCGGGCAGACTCAGACGGGGATGTTTGTAGCAGAAGCGGTTCAGCCACTGTTGCATGGCGCGCAAAGAAACGACCTCCTTAATAAATAGAATAATAAAACAAATCTATTCTACCCATATTTTATCAGGAAATCTACCTTAAAATGTAAACAATCTCTCAACGAT
>JAHHRP010000030.1 GCA_020025735.1 Evtepia sp. | reverse complement strand
GTGTAGAGCTGATTGTCACCGGTTTAAATATGGGTGACTTGTCTGGCGACAGCACAGAACAATACTATACCATGCGTAATGGTGGGGACCCTGTACATGCGTCCCCCTGATTGGCAGGAAAGTCAAAGCAGAATGCCGGGCGCGGAGAAGTAGGAGAAGTAGTATGTCGGAAGTATTATCGCAAAGTCAAATTGACGCCCTGCTCAGTTCAATGCAGAGTGGGGGAAATGGCTCCGATGAGAAAGGAGGCGAGCAACAGGAGAAACGGTACCGGAAATATGACTTTTATAGTCCCCGGAAGTTTACCAAAGATCACCTGAAAATGCTCAGCGGTGTGTTTGAAAACTATACACGTATTGTGGCCTCCCGCATCAACGCCTGGCTGCACACCATCTGTGAAGTAGAGGTGGAGTCCATTGAGGAGCAGCGATTCTATGAGTTCTTTAACGCCCTCACCGAGGGAGACGTGCTGGCTTTGGCAGATGTAGACAGTGAAGGGGCGCCAATGGAGACAGAGGAAAATCCTGTGATGCTTCACTTCACAACCCCCCTCATGTTGAACATGATGGATCGGCTTATGGGCGGCAGCGGTGAGGCAGACAATCGCTTGCCGGCCAACTATCACTTCACTGACGTGGAGATTCGCCTGTATGAGACCGTTGCCAAAAGTCTCATCTCTGTGTTGGGAGGCAGCTGGGAAAACTACCTGCCCCTGAACTTCACGTTCCGCAGGATAGAAAACAACCCAACCTTGGTGCAGTTGATTGGGTTAGATGAGACGGTAATTATTGTCAGTGTCAACCTGAAATTTCCCAACTGCGAAGGAAGCTTGAGCGTGTGTTTGCCGGGTATGATGCTTACCAATGTGTTCGGTAAGATTGCAGCGCTCAACCAGAGTGGCCGCAGTGTGGGGGAGAGCCACCGAGATGAGATCTTGGATATCCTGCGGCACTCTGACTTGGAACTTACTGCTGAGTTGGGTCGCACCGTCCTGCAGTTACAGGATCTATATTGCTTAGAACTTGGGGATGTGATCGCCCTGGGCCATCCAAAAGACGAGCCGATCTATCTGCGGATCGGGGGAAATCCCTGGTTCAGCGGGAAGATGGGGGTCCAGAAAAACAATATCGCCATTAAGATCGGACAAGTCTACCACAACGAGGGAAGAGGAGACAGTTGAGAGCTATGAGTCAAAAGGTATTTAACTCCATGCAGCTGGACGCCATTGGCGAGGTAATGAATATCAGTCTGGGGTCTTCTGCCACAGCGGTATCTAACCTGATGAACAAGCGCGTGGACATCACAACACCAACGGTGCAGGTGGTGGCTCTGGAGGATTTCACTCTGGGTGAGCTGGAACCTGCCATCGGGGTGGAGATCAGGTATGTCTCTGGCCTGGAGGGCAGCAACATTATGCTCCTGAAGCGCGGGGATGTGAAAGTGATCCTGGATATCCTCATGGGCATGGAGACGCCAGATGAAGAATTTGAGTTAAACGATCTGAGTATCAGCGCGGTCTGTGAGGTCATGAACCAAATGATGGGTGCGGCTTCCACAGCCTTGTCTACGTTCCTTGGCAGATCAGTCAACATCTCAACGCCTGAGTCATTTGGTCTGGAAGACCTGGAGGAGTTTAAGAAAGAGCGTTTCCATGATATGGGCAGCCCTTTGGTGGTGGTGACATTCATCCTGGATATTGAGGATGCGCTGCAAAGTGAGTTTGTCAATGTCATGTCCGTGGATCTGGCCCGAGAGTTGTTGGCTGGATTCGGCATGGGATTGGAGAATCTAGACCAGGATATGGAAGAAGAAAGTGCGCCCGCCCCGGTTTCTGCCCCTGCGCCGGAACCAACCCCTGCGCCAGCCCCCGCGCCTGCGGCATCCGCAGGTGGCGGCGGAAAGCTTTCTCAGGAAGAGATTGAGCGCATGATGGGCCAGATGGCTGCCTCAGAGCCGGCGCCTGCCCCCGCAGCACCGGCCCCCGCGCCTGCGGCATCCGCAGGCGGCGGCGGGAAACTTTCTCAGGAAGAGATTGAGCGCATGATGGGCCAGATGGCTGCCTCAGAGCCGGCGCCTGCCCCCGCAGCACCGGCCCCCACGCCTGCGGCATCCGCAGGTGGCGGCGGCGGAAAGCTTTCTCAGGAAGAGATTGAGCGTATGATGGGCCAAATGGCTCCTCCGGCAGCGCCAGTACCGCCCCCGGCGCAGGTAGCGCCCCCGGTACAGATGGCGCCACCAGTGCAGATGGCACCCCCGGTGATGCAGGCGCCACCACCTCCAGTGCAGCCGCAGCCACAGGAGCATCGACTCATCAGTACCCAGCCGATACCAGTTTCCTTTACCAGTGCTACCGAGCGATTGGGCCAGGAACAGACAGAGAACCTGGAGCTTATCATGTCAGTTCCCCTGGAGGTGTCCGTAGAAATCGGACGGACTACCCGGAGGGTGGAGGAGATCCTTACTTATTCCAAAGGTTCTCTTGTGGTGCTGGACAAATTGGCAGGCGATCAGGTGGATCTGTTTGTCAACGGTATGTGTGTAGCCCGAGGGGATGTGGTGGTTGTCGATGACAACTTTGGCATCCGTATTACGGAGATTATTAAGAAGCCCGGCCTGATGGATTTGGCCGCTAAGTGAGTTCCGCTCCTGCGGCGCCACAGATAATTCAATGTATTGAAAAGGGCTTTTACAGCTCAATAAATAGTAAAGGATGAAACGATAATGGCAAAGATTCTGGTTGTTGATGACGCAGCATTCATGCGCAAGGTCATTCGGGACACGCTGACAAAGAACGGATACACTGACATTCACGAAGCTGTGGATGGTGCAGATGCCGTGGAAAAGTACAATGAGCTTCAGCCCAACCTGGTGCTCATGGATATCACGATGCCTAATATGGATGGCTTGGAAGCATTAAAGGCGATTCGGGCAAAGGATGGCAATGCAAATGTAGTCATGTGTTCTGCTATGGGCCAGGAGGCCATGGTGGTGGAGGCCGTGCAGGCCGGAACAAAAGACTTCATTGTCAAACCCTTTAAGGAAGATCGACTGCTGAAGACAGTTAGCTCCATCATCGGCGCACCCTAATCCATGTTTGGTGAAGAAAACGTGGTGCTCTCTCTGCTGGGGGCCTTGGCTGTTTTGGCTGTGGTCCTTGTGCTGGCATACCTGACCACCCGTTTTCTGGCGGTACACATGCCCAGTGGCTTGCGGGGAGGCAGTCGGCATCGGCACCTGACGGTAGTAGAACAGGTTCCAGTGGGCAAGGAGTCCAAGCTGCTGCTGGTCAAGTTTGAAGATCATTACTTGCTCCTGGGGATCACCCAGGGTGGTGTGACGTGCCTGAAAGAACTGCCGGAGGAAGATGTAGCTGCCTGGATCGACAAGGATGGACAGGGGGAATCCCCTGTTCCGCCTTCCTTTCGAGAGCAGCTGCAAAGGGTTCTGGAACGGAAAAAGCCATAGGAGGAGAGCGTAGATATGCCCCTAATCAATGTCAATGGAGAATCAGTTACATCGCTGCAGACGATTATTTTTATGACGCTGCTTATGCTGCTGCCCTCCATTCTGGTGATGATGACTTCGTTTACCCGGTACGTCATCTCCTTCTCCTTTCTGCGTTCAGCGATGGGCTTGCAGCAAAATCCCCCTAACATGGTACTCATCGGGATGGCCCTCTTCCTGACGTTGTTTACTATGGGTTCTACCATCGATCAGATCCGCACTGAGGCTTACGAGCCGTACATAGCCGAAGAGATCAATCAGGAAGAGTTTTTCGCACGGGCGCAGGTTCCCCTCAAGCGGTTTATGCTTCAGGAGACCGAGGAAAGCTCTTTGAATCTTTTCTGTGAACTCTCAGGTACACAGGTGCCAGAAACTGGTGCGCAGGATCTCCCCCTGCGGGTGATTGTCCCCTCGTTTATGACCAGTGAGCTTAAACGGGCGTTTGAGATTGGATTCTATCTGTACATTCCTTTTGTCCTCATTGACGTGGTGGTTTCCTCCACGCTGATGTCTATGGGTATGATTATGTTGCCGCCGGCGATGATCTCCATGCCCTTCAAGCTCCTGCTGTTCATTGCCCTGGATGGCTGGCAGTTGCTCTTCTCCACCCTAATACGGGGATTCCAATGAAGGAGGTTTGAGCCATGGCAGTGGCAGACATCATGCGGGAAGGAATGGTGGTCGCGCTGAAATTGGTCGGCCCCATCCTGCTGCTGAGTATGTTGGCGGGCATTCTGGTGGCCATCTTCCAGGCAGTGACCCAGATTCATGAACAGTCACTGGCGTTTATCGTCAAACTCATCATTGTGGTGTTGATCCTGGTGATCGCTGGTGGCCGGATGCTGGAGATTATGCTGGACTTCACCAGGCATCTGTTTACCCTCATGCAGGGATAAGGCGAGGAGTGGAATGCCTTGAATTGGCAAAATCTTTATCTATTTGAGCTGATCTTGGCACGAATGGGTGGCTTCGTAGTGCTCAATCCCCTCTTTGGTCGTGGTAACATCCCAGGCATTGTCAAGACTGGCTTTGCTGGGGTGCTGTCCATGTTTGTCTTCAGCTATCTGCCCCGGGAGATGACAGTGACGCTGCCAGCTACTGTGTTGGAGTTCATTCTGCGGGTGCTGTTAGAACTTTCTGTGGGCTTTGTACTGGGCTTTATCATGCGATTGTTCTTCGCGGTTATCCAGTTTGGCGGCGAGATCATTGATGCCCAGATGGGCATGACAATGGCGCAGGTTTACGATGCCAGCAGCCAAGCAAACATGACCCTCAGCGGTTCCGTGCTGAATATTCTGCTGGTGCTCAACTTTTTCGCAGCAAATGGGCACTACACTTTGCTGCGTATCCTGACGCTGTCGGGAAATATCCTGCCCTATGGTCAGGTTGCCCTGCATGATGGGGTAGCCCCCTATGTGGTGGAACTCTTTTTTACCTGTATGATTTTGGCAGTTAAGCTGGGCTTTCCCATTCTTGCTGCTGAGTTGTTGAGTGAGGTAGGCATGGGGATTCTGATGAAGGCGATTCCTCAGATCAATGCCTTCGTCATCAATATTGAGCTGAAGGTCATTGTGGGGTTGATCCTGCTGCTGGCCTTCCTCTACCCAATGCATGAATTCATTCTTGGGATAGAAAAGGAAATGCTACAAAGCCTGGAGCGCGCGTTAGGAATTATAGCGGGCGCAGGCTGAGACAGGGGGAAGGGATGCAGCCTTGGCCGACAGCCAGAAAACCGAAAAAGCAACACCCAAAAAGCGGCGGGATGAACGAAAGAAAGGTCACGTATTTTTCAGTAATGACGCCGTGGCAGTGGTCACCCTCATTGGAAGCTTCGGGCTGCTTTGGGCCATTGGTCCGAGCATTGCACAGCACCTGGAGGAGTTCATGCAATACAGCATCTCGCTGGCGGCCCCTCGCCCGACGCAAGCCGACTTTTCTGCCAAGGCAGTTTTTCTTCAATGCATTAAGACGTTAGCGGGGACGGCAGGTCCCCTGCTGGCAGTGACTGCACTGCTTGCGATCGCAACGACTTTTTTCCAGACGAAATTGCTGGTCTCTGGGGAATCCATCAAACCGAAATTTGAGCGCATCAGTCCCTTGCAGGGCATCAAGCGTCTCTTTTCTTTTCGCAGTGTGGTGGAGGCCTTAAAGGGGATCTTAAAAATATCCATCCTTTTGTTTCTGATCTACCGATACTTGATCAAAGTGGTGGACCTATTTGCCAAATACCTGTATACCGACCTGGTATCAGCTTGCGGACATCTGTTTCGGGAGACCTTCTTCCTTGTTCTCCAGATCGGTCTTGCCTTTGCCATTCTGGCTGCTGCGGACATCTTCTACCAATGGTGGGAGTATGAGCGGCAGATCCGTATGTCCAAGCAGGAGGTGAAGGAGGAGTACAAACAAACAGAAGGCGATCCCCAGATAAAGGGGAAAATTAAGGAAGCCCAACGAAAAATGGCCCAGTCCCGCATGATGCAGCAAGTCCCCCAGGCGGATGTGGTCATCCGAAATCCTACGCACTTTGCGGTGGCCCTGCGCTACCATTCAGAGCAGGATCGTGCCCCTGTGGTTCTGGCCAAGGGACAAGATCAGGTGGCGTTGCGGATTATCCGAACTGCGGAGCAGCACCATGTGGCGGTGGTGGAAAATGTCCCTCTTGCTCGGGCCTTGTACGCTTCTACGGAACTGAATGGGGAAATCCCCCCCTCACTATACAATGCCGTAGCAGAAGTGCTGGTATATCTGTACCGGATGGGCCAGGGGGAGAGACAGCAATAAGAACATAGGAGCCATCGTATTTATGAGACAGATCTTAAAAAACTATTCCATCGTGCTGGCTGTCGTCGTGATTGTGCTGTTTCTCATCATTCCGCTGCCGCCAGCCATGTTGGACGTGATGATTATTATCAACATCTCCCTGTCCATTATGATCCTGATGATCACCATGACCATTCGGGAAGCGCTGGAATTTTCTATTTTTCCATCCCTGCTGCTGGTGACCACCTTGCTGCGGATCGGGCTGAACGTATCCTCAACCCGGCTCATCCTGTCCAACGGTGGTTTTGCAGGCACGGTCATTAAATCTTTTGGCGCGCTCATGACCCAAGGGAGCCTTGCCATTGGTATCGTTATCTATCTTATCATTGTCCTGGTGCAGTTTATCGTCATCACCAAGGGTGCCGAGCGTGTCTCTGAGGTGGCTGCCCGCTTCACCCTGGATGCCATGCCTGGTAAACAGATGGCCATTGACGCAGACCTCAGCTCTGGCATCATTGATGAGCAGGAGGCCCGGATGCGCCGGAGCAAAATTCAACGGGAAGCAGACTTCTACGGCGCCATGGATGGTGCCACAAAGATCGTCAAAGGGGACACAATCATGTCCCTCATTATTACCGTCATCAACTTTGTCGGCGGCATTGTAACGGGAATGGTTTTGGGCGCTGGTGATCTGTCTACTGTGCTGGGGACCTACACCATCGCAACCATTGGTGACGGCTTGGTGTCGCAGCTGCCAGCGCTGATGATCTCCACGGCAACGGGCATGATCGTGACCCGGTCGGTGTCGGATGAGAACCTGAACACCGACGTGCTGCGGCAGTTTAAAAGTCAGCCTCGTGCCATTTTATCCACAGGTGTGATCCTCCTGCTGCTGGGGATCTTCCCCGGAACCCCCACCGTGCCCTTGCTGCTGGTGGGTGCAGTCTTAACCTTGGGCGGTTATCTGATTAACCGTCGTATGGCGGCTGAGGTCCAGCAGCAGGCGCTGGCCGAAGGAGCGCAGGAGGAAGAGGCAATTCAGCCGCCAGCAGAAACCGACTATTTCAAAGATATCAGCCATGTCTATGACTTGTTGGCAGTGGAACCCATTGAGATGGAGTTCGGATACAGCCTGATCCCCCTGGTGGATGAAGCCAGCGGCGGCAAGATGATCAGCCGTATTGTGATTTTCCGTCGGCAGTATGCCCAGGAGATGGGGTTTGTCATCCCTTCGATTCGCCTGCGAGACGGCGCATCGCTGGGGACAAACCAATATGTCATCAAGATTCGTGGCGAAGAAGTTGCCCGCGGCGAGATTTTGGTGGATTACTATTTGGCGCTCCAGCCAGCAAATCCGTCTGGGGAGATCGACGGCATCGAGACTGTGGAGCCGGCGTATGGAATCCCTTCCCGGTGGATCTTGCCAGAGAACAAAGAGATGGCAGAGATTTATGGTTACACAGTGATCACGCCCCTGACCGTAATGCTTACCCATATGTCGGAGACGGTAAAGAAGCATGCCTACGAGCTGCTCAACCGCACAGAGACGATCCAGCTGGTGGAGAACCTGAAAAAGACCGAACCCGAGTTGGTGGCCGAGGCCATTCCCAACGTGATTTCCTACGCGACACTGGAGAAAATTTTACGCAGTCTGTTGCGGGAAGGAGTCCCGATCAAGGATCTGGGGACCATCTTGGAAACGGTGGTAGAGGCATGGGGAACCAGCCACGACTTGGATCTGGTTACCGAGCAGGTCCGTGGTGCGCTGAGCCGTACCATTACCCGCAAGTTCTGCGAAGATGGTCAGCTGCGGGTGGTCACGCTGGATGCGGAGGTAGAAAAGAAGATCCTTGCGTCCCTGACCAAAAACGAACATGGCACCTATCTGGCACTGGGGCCAGATGTGATGCAGCAGATTGTGGCTCAACTTGGAGAACTGCGTAAGAAGTTCAACGAATTGTCACAGACACCGGTGGTACTTACCAGCCAGATCATCCGGGTTTATTTAAGCCGCATGATTGCACAGTTTTATCCTGATGTCTATGTGCTCTCCTTTAGTGAGATCACAAACCAAGTACAGATTCAGGCCATTGGAAACATCACCCTGCCGTAAACATTGCCGACTGCAAAGGCCGGTCCGGAGGAGGGATGCAGATTGGATCATACGGAGAAAACATCGGCGTTCCGTCGAGAAGAAGAGTTGGAAGCCCTGATGGGTCTGGAAGTAGATGAGCTGCTTCGGCGCTACCGGGAGGATGGAGACACCGATGCCAAGTGGGCGCTGGTGCTGCAAAACGTGGATATGGTGCGAGCCATTGCCAACCAGACCCGTGGTGTATACGCAAACTTTGCACAGAGCGATGACATCATTCACGATGGCATTCTGGTGCTGCTGGATGCTGTGGACAAATTTGACCCAACCAAAGGAGCCAAGTTTCGCACCTACATTACCAAGCGTATTCGGGGTATGGTGATTGATCTGGCCCGCCGCCAGCATTGGTCTTCCCGGCAGGTCCGACACCGGGCATCCCAGATCAGCCATGCTGAGGAGGCCCTTATCGGGACCCTCAAACGCAGGCCGACGGACCAGGAAATGGCCGAGTATCTGGGCTTTTCCTTGGAGAAGTATGAGACGATTGTGGCAGAGATTGCAATGTCACATATTATCTCATTTGAAATGTTGCTCAATGCCTATGGTGGAGAGACAGTGGACTTGGCCCAGAGCACGGGAGAGGCTGCTGCCAGTGGACAGCCAGAGACGGTATATCAGGAGAAGGAACTCCAAAAAACCCTGCGGGAGGGGATTGAAGGGCTGCGGGAAAAAGAACAACTGGTCCTTTCGCTCTACTATGAGCAGGAACTGAACATGAAAGAGATTGCCCATATTTTGGGCATCAGTGCCCCCCGTGTTTCACAAATCCATAGCCGTGCGATTCAGAAGCTGCGGGGGCATATGGAAGCGTATCTGGCTGGAGAGGGCCAGAACGAAGAAAGGAATGAGACAGATGGTGAAAGGATTTTACAATCTGACGTCGGGCATGCTTTCCCAAAGCAGGCGGCTGGATGTGGTAGCCAATAACATGACCAACATAGCCACACCTGGCTATAAAGGTGAGACCTATACAGACACCACCTTTGAGGAAGTTCTCATCAGCCGCATTGGCAACAAAGATAAGAGTGGCGCCCAAGTAATTGGCTCTGAAACCTATATCTTGGCACCCAGCCAACTGTATGTGGACTATCTCCAAGGCGCTGTGGAGGAGACGGGAATGAGCTTTGATTTTGCCATTGAGGGAGATGGCTTCTTTGCCATTCAGACCCCAGGAGGCATTCGCTACACCCGCAACGGCGGCTTTGCACTGGATCAGGAAGGCTACCTGTGTCTACCTGGCCAGGGCCGGGTGTTAGGGCCAAATAACCAGCCGATTCAACTGCCCACAGATCAGATTCGGGCAGATACTTCGGGCAATTTTTATCTTAAAGATGGAAATGTGGCCATTGGTCAGATTGGCCTGTTCGCCTTTGCCGACAATAACCAGTTGACGATTGATCCCAGTGGTTTATACAACGGGCAGGGAGCGCAGCCTGCTGAGGCCAGCCTGCGCTGGAAGGCATTGGAACGAGCCAATGTGGATTTGGTGGGTGAGATGACCACGATGATGTCCAGTCAGCGGGCGTTTCAGAGTGCAGCCCAAGTGCTGAAGATCTATGATGGTCTGCTGAATAAGATCGCCACAGATGTTGGCAGCGTCTGAGGGAGGAGGAGCAGATGAATCAATCATTTTATACCGCAGCCGTAGGGGCGCGTGAGCAGATGTTACGACTGAATGTCCAAGGGAATAATATCGCAAACGTGAATACCTATGGCTACAAGGTGGAAAAACCTGCATTTCAGACCTTAATGTATGGTATGATCCGAGGCACAGAGGACGATGTCCCACGGGGGACCGGCGCGAAACTCTCTGGGACTACCACTGATTTCTCTAATGGGATTATGATGGATACGGGACGGGCCCAGGATTACGCCATCCAAGGGGAGGGGTTCTTTGCACTCTATGAACCAGAGACGGGAGAGATAACCTACACACGGGACGGGTCCTTTTCCCTGTCGATGTATCAGGAACCTGACGAGAACGGAACCCTCCAAGAGGTTTTCTATCTTTCCGATGGGGAGGGACGTCAGGTGTTGGACACCCAGGGGTATCCAATTGTGGTTACAGATCCAGAAGCCCGACAGCCGGTAGGGACCTTTGTCTTTGTTTATCAGGATGGTCTGCGTCACGCTGGAGGCGGGAGATTTACGGCCGAAGGGAAAAGCGCGGAAGTTTGGATTGGAGATGCCAAGGTAGTGCAGGGCTTTTTAGAGGGCTCTAACGCGGACTTGGCAACGGAGATATCCAAGGTCATTGAGGCCCAGAGATCTTACAGCTATGCTTTGAAGATGGTGCAGACTTCTGACGAGATCGAGACGACAGTAAATAACCTGAGAAACTGACAGTGAGGCAATAGAATAAATGAAAAATTTTAATGAGCTGAATCTTCTGGAGCTGGATACCATCCGAGAAATCGGCAGCATTGGCACCGGCAATGCTGCCACAGCGCTGTCGGGAATTTTGAATCATCAGGTCCAGATTACCCTGCCCGATGTGCAGATTATGGGGTATAATCAGGCCATTGATTGGATCGGTGGCCCGGAAAACATCACCGCAGGAGTGCTGGTACGGCTGAGCGGCGAGGTCAATGGCATTATGCTCTCTGTCCAGCAGTTGTCTTTCTTGAACCTGATCCTGCGGAGTATGTCTATGCAGGAAGTGTCAGACTATGAGCACCTCTCGGAACTGGAAATCTCTGCATTGGTGGAAGTGGGCAACATTATCATTTCAACCTTCATCAATGCGATCTCCAATCTGGCAGGGATTACCATTAAGACAACAGTACCGGCTTTCGCTGTTGATATGCAGGGGGCAATTCTTGCAGTCCCCATGGCAGAGTACGGTGGTCAGTCAGACTATATTCTGACCATTGGTACAGATTTTATTTGCGGCGAGCAGCGAGTTCCTTGCCGACTGCTGCTGTCACCCGATATGCGATCCCTGGACTACCTGTTGCGTAAGCTGGGGGTTGCGGATGGTTAAGAAATATGTCGTTGGAATTGCGGATATGAAGATAGCCCAAAGAGAGGGCATGTTGGTGACCTATGCCTTGGGATCTTGCATTGGCATCTGCCTGTATGACCCGGCCATTAAGCTGGCAGCACTGCTTCATATCCTTTTGCCCCTGAACTTGGAGACGGGGCGTAAGTCACCCTTAAAGTATGCAGATACAGGGATCCGAGAAACCATCCGGCAGATGGAACAAAAAGGAGCGTCTCGGCGGCGGATCGTAGCCAAGATTGCTGGCGGTGCTAAAATGTTTGAAATTCAGGGCGGCGGCAGCTTGGGAAATATCGGCCAGCGGAACATCGAAAGTGTTCGGCGTGTCTTGCAACAGGAGTCGATTCGGCTGCTACGAGAGGATGTAGGTGGCGGCCAGGCGAGAACGCTCCTGTTTGATGCAGGAACTGGAGACGGGTGTGTTCGCAGCCATGGAAGAGCGGAACTGATTTTCTGAGAGACGGAACATCTGAATGAAAGGAAATGGGGGCGTACGGCACAATGGAGAAGAACAAAAATGGGATTCTTTTGGAGACCGGGACGAATGAAATCGAGATTATGGAGTTTACGATAGACGGGAACCTATATGGGATTAACGTGGCCAAGGTGCGAGAAGTTATGGTGTCGGCACCAGTACGACCGGTACCTCACGCGCATCCGTCTGTGGAAGGGATCTTCAAGCCTCGGGACACGGTGATCACCGTGGTGGATTTGCCCCGCTATCTGATGAACAGAGACTTTGAAAAACAGGAGAAAGATCTGTTTATTGTTACAAACTTCAACAAAATGTACATTGCATTTCGGGTCCACAGTGTGGAAGGCATTGTACGGATGTCTTGGCGTGACATCCAGAAGCCGGATAAAACCATTTCCGGGGGGAAAGAAGGCGTGGCTACTGGGATTGCCCAGTACGGGGAAGACCTGATTACTATTCTGGATTTTGAAAAAATTGCTGCCGACATTTCTCCACAGACCACGATTCAGATGGATGAAGTGAAGAAGATGCGGAACCGTCGCGAGTGCAGTCTCCCCATTTGGATTGCGGAAGATTCTGTCTTGCTCAGTAAGATTATTGAGGAGTCGTTGACTACCGCAGGTTACGATAACATCCGATCCTTCTCCAATGGTCAAGAACTGTGGGATACTTTGCAGGAAGTCAACCAGAATGGCGTAGTGGATGAGCAGGTTTCGCTGATTATCACTGATCTGGAGATGCCGCAGATGGATGGCCATCGTCTGACGAAACTGGTTAAGACCGATAAGGACTTACAGAGGATCCCCGTAGTGATCTTCTCCTCACTTATTTCGCGGGAAATGTGGGTCAAAGGTAAGGAAGTAGGGGCTGATGAACAGCTGAGTAAGCCTGAAATTGGCCATTTGGTAGATGTCATCGACCGCTTGCTGGAAAAGCGGGCAGAGGAAGAGGAGAAGGAATATCGCTATGAGCAATAAGTACATTGTGCGCCAACCGATCAAGGACAAGGAAAACAAGATCGTTGGCTATGAGATCCTGTACCATGGAGAAAATCAGGCATTCAGCCAAGGGGAAAAGAACCAGGCTGATACCAATGACTTTGCTGCGGCTGACACCATTTATAACTTCCTGACCATGAACACGGATAAGGTGTTGCGGGGGTCGCTGAACTTTATGACTTTTACCATCACACTGCTGATGAAAAAGACACCGAAACTCTTTGATAAGTCCGATCTTGTGATTCAGATTGATGACAGTGTGCTCATCCATCCTTTGGCGATGCACTTTATCCAGCAGTATGCCAAAGAAGGATATAAGATTGCCGTCAATGACTTTCAATTTGCCCCGCGTTATCTTGCGGTTTTGGATAACATTGATTATATCAAGCTGAACTTCCATACCCTGAATGAAAATGCACTCAAGAACGTCATTGCGATCGCCCACAGTATGGATAAGCAGTGTGTAGCAATCGGAATTGATGACGAAAAGCTATACAGCTTAGCGGTGAAGCTGGATGTTGATGCAATGGAAGGAACCTACATGGCAGAAAAATTGACCATCAAAACCCACAATAGTGGTTACCTCCAGAGCAATTTCTTCCGCCTAATGGTTGCTGTGACCCAAGATGATGCAGATATTGATGAGATTGAACAGATCATCTCCGTAGATGCTACTCTGACCTATGGTTTGCTGAAGATGGCCAACTCCTGCTATTTTGCGCCCCACATGAAGGTAACCAGCATTCGGCAAGCCATTATGGCCATGGGTTTGTCAGAGCTGAGGCAGTGGGTCTACCTGCTCAGTGCCAGCAATGCTGAAAATCAGATGGAAGAGGGCGCAGAGGAGTTTTTGAAACTCTCCTTTATGCGGGCAACATTCTGCCATAAACTGATGAACTATGCCAAAGACATACCGATTTCTAAGCAGGATGCCTATCTTATGGGGATGTTTTCTACTCTCAACTACCTGATTGATGCTCCCTTAGAGGAGATTCTCTCTCAGATTCCCATGGTTAAGCAGGTATATGAGGCCCTAGTTCATCAGACTGGTCGCTGCGGTTTGCTGTATCAGCTGACCATTAGCTACGAGCGGGCTGACTGGGGTAAGATTGATGTGCTGGCAGAAGAGCTGGATGTCCCTACGAATCTGCTCACCAGTATTTATTTTAACTGCATGGAAGAGGTCGATCAGACCTGGCAGGAGATCATGGAGCCTGGTAAACGGGAGGAGAGCCCTTCTCCTTCTAATGAGACGGTGCAAGAGGAAGCCCAGTCATAAACAAGCCATGAGGCACCAATAAAATACGGCACCCCGGTGACAGGGCCTCCCCTGCCGACCGGGGTGTTTTTGTGCAGACAAAAAAACCGCCTCCCCCAGCTTGGGAGAGGCGGTAAGGTGTGTGCTGAGCGATAGCCGTCAGTTCAGTGGCAGCAGTTCGGGCCAGGAGAGGTTTCTTCCTCCTCCATGCCTGGCAAATTGCTGGGAGGGAAAAACTCTCCCACAGGGAAACGAATCTGGCGGAAGATCTCGCAGGGATCTTCGTCACCATCCTCATCTCCACCAGCACACTCCCGAGTAGGCATACAGTAGTCGTACATGGGGATGAGCAGCTGAGAGTCCCGCTCCAGACGGACCATAGAGAACTGCCCCAGGGTTACATACAGTCGGCGGCAGCCTCCATCAAAGGCCAGTTCACAGTCGAAACAGGCACTAATGCAGGGAGGAATTTCAGTCAGTTCGTTCTCTGCACAGCACCCACAGGGCGGTGGCGGACAAGGATTGCAGGGATTACAGGGATTGCAGGGGGGAGGACAAATGGGGTCACAAGGGTCCAAAAGTTTCAGATTTAGAACGATAGGGTCTACTGATTCCACAACGGCTTCGGGGAGATTGGTACGACCCATACACGGGCAGTCGCTCTCTTCAGGACGCTGACGGGAACTGAAAATTTTAGCGTTCCCCTCGCTGCCAAAGAGCAGCACTCGCTTGTCAAAGACTGCCAGACCACTGATCTCTGCCGGCCGAGAGCCGCCAACAAAGGCTTCCGCAGTGATGCGGTAGTAATAGCGGATATCCACACTGAAGAACCCACGGTTATAGCTGGCTGGCTCTACATCAATGTAAGCCTGCAGCAACTCTGCTCGGCCTCCCCGCACACTCAGCGCCCGGTCGATGACTGCCTGGGAGGCGCGGGTAGGATACACGCGCAGGTCCTCAATACAGTCTTTATCTCGGCAGCTGTCATAAATCTTTTTGGTATGGATACACACGGCTTCCCGGATTCCGCAGTTGTCCTGCACGGGGCCGGGTACAACCCGTTCATTCATGGTATTACCTCCTCTGACTTCATCAGGTTGGCACGCTTGCCGCCTCATTCTATGCCGGCTCCCGTCCTTTCGTCACAAACAGGGCGGGCAAGCCGCCCAGGGCCAGGCAACCGTGGGTGATATTTTCCGGTGCCTGGTATCCTATTCTATTGCATCTCAAGGTCAGGGGTTCCTGGCAGCGTATTTGGTCAAAGGAATTTTCTTGGGGGAAGGACGGAATTTTCCCCTTGCCTTTTTTTGTTCCCTGTGCTATACTAAATAAAACTCTAACGCAGGTATAGTTCATCGGTAGAACGCAAGCTTCCCAAGCTTGATAGGAGGGTTCGACTCCCTTTACCTGCTCCAAAAGAAAGACACGCTGACAAGCGTGTCTTTCTTTGTTTTCGGCAACCTTTGCCGCTTTCACCCTGCGGAGATTTTACTCCTTGGAGGGGTGGCAAAGTTACCCCACTGTGTGGGGGTCTGATTTTAGGGAGTATCTACAGTACAAGTAAAACAGGACAACGGGCCGCATAGATGTTGACATCATAGTGAGAAAAGCGTATAATCAGCGTGAAAATAAAATTAATTTTGGAGAATAGGATAGAGAAAATTGGAAAATCAAAAAAATGTAAGATGCCCTAAATGCGGAGGTACAGATTTAGAGAT
>JAHHRP010000003.1 GCA_020025735.1 Evtepia sp. | reverse complement strand
TACCTGAACACCTG
This sequence comes from Evtepia sp., assembly GCA_020025735.1. GTDB lineage: Bacteria > Bacillota > Clostridia > Oscillospirales > Oscillospiraceae > Evtepia. The sequence continues at coordinate 36,403 of JAHHRP010000003.1, read as the reverse complement.
TTTGGAAACTGCGGCCTTTGCGCCCTGGGAGCATCTTTGGGCAGTTGCACAGTATTGCCACACGGTGTTTGTAGATATCAAGCACATGGATAGTGGCTGCCACAAGAAGATGACGGGAGTGCCCAATGAACAGATTCTGGATAATATCCAGAGGTTGTGTCGAGAACTGCCCTTGCGGGGAGGGAAGGTGATTCTTCGCCTGCCGTTGGTTCCTGGGTATAATGATGGAGAAGAGGAAGTTATGGCTGCGGCTGAATTTGCCGGCGCATTGGAGGGACAGCCGGAAATCAATTTGCTGCCCTATCATGATCTGGGACAGAGTAAATACGAGATGATTGGCAGACAGTATGCCTTGTCTGGGTTGGAATGCAGAATGAATCGAGATTCGTATCTGACATCGCTCCAAGCGCTGTGCCGCCGGGTTGCCCCGGACAATCGGGTGAGCATTGGGGGAGACGCCATCGCTCTGGAATGAATGAACGCTCCTTGCGGAAGTTTTCCGCAAGGAGCGTTGTTGAATGGGAGCGATGCGAGAGAGGAATGGTGGTGTTCGAGGAGATACATTATATTATTATGTTATGATGATGTGTGCTTTGTTCTGGTAGGAAAAAGGGCATAGCGCTGGAAAGGAGGAGAGAAGGAGAAGATTTTTTGTGGGATCTGTGCGGGACTTCTTTTGTAAAAACTGGTTGACAAGATGTTTGTTTTGTAGTAGTATAGATGAGCGCCTGAATGGGTGCAGTCTGCGATGATGCGGGAGATTGCGGCGTAAGCCGGTAACTTCCGCGGAGTATGTCCGTGAATCGGGCGGCTGGGGAATCTGCTGCATGGCGTATATCGCCATGACAGGAGAGGAAAAAGCCGGCGAATAATGCCGGTTTTCTTCATGCTTATGGAGTGATACGCACGGTTAAGTGTATTGGATTCCCCACCGTACGGAGCGTGGCAGAAACAATGACACTTCGTATGTTTATTTAGGAGGAAAGCAGCAACATGGCACAGAATGAAATGATTCGCATCCGCCTGAAGGCCTATGACCATCAGCTCATCGATCAGAGCGCGGAGAAGATTGTGGAAACCGCAAAGAGAAACGGTGCTACCGTCTCTGGCCCCATCCCCCTGCCCACCAAGAAGGAGGTCGTGACCATCCTTCGCGCTGTCCATAAGTATAAGGATAGCCGTGAGCAGTTCGAGCGCCGCACCCACAAGCGCCTGATCGACATCAACAACCCTAACCCCAAGACCGTGGAAGCGCTGATGAGTCTGGACTTGCCCGCCGGTGTGGAGATCGAGATCAAACTCTGATCTGCAGCCCAACACCATTACTCACTTTGTGTACCCGCTGCCTGTCGCCTATCGTGAGACAGGCGGGTCATGTTGACAAACCAATGACAGCCCAATGGTCATGTTTGCCAACCAATAACCTTTTGAAGGAGGAAAACCAATATGGAGAAGGCCATCATCGGCAAAAAGATCGGCATGTCCCAGATCTTCGACGAAGCCGGTAAGGTCATCCCGGTCACTGTCATCGAAGCAGGTCCCTGCGTCGTGGTGCAGAAGAAGACCGAGGAGAAGGACGGCTACAACGCCGTGCAGCTGGGCTTCCAGGATGTAGAGGAACGGAAGCTCACCCAGCCCCAGCAGGGTCACCTGAAAAAGGCTGGTGTGCCCATGAAGAAGGTCCTGAAGGAGTTTAAACTCAAGAATGCGGCTGAACTGAATGTGGGCGACGAAATCAAAGCAGATGCGTTCGCCAAAGGCGATCACATTGATGTGACCGGCATCAGCAAAGGAAAGGGCTTCCAGGGCGTTATCAAGCGTTGGAATGCTGGTCGTGGTCGGATGACCCACGGCGGCGGCCCTGTTCACCGGCACGCAGGTTCTATGGGTTCTGGTACCGATCCCTCTCGGATCTTTAAGGGTAAGATCGGTGCCGGTCACATGGGCGCTGAGCAGGTCACCGTGCAGAATCTGGACGTGGTGAGTGTGGACCCTGAGTTCAACCTCATCGCCGTTTGCGGTGCAGTCCCCGGCCCCAAGGGTGGTATCGTCTATCTGAAGTCTACCGTGAAGAATATCCGGGAGAAGAGAGGCGAGGCTGGCACCAGCGTCAACCCGCAGAAGGCTTCTGCACGTGCCAACCCCCAGAAGGCATCCGCCAGAAACCGGTAAGGAAAGGAGAGTTTGAGCAATGCCTAAAGCAAATGTCTATAATATGGCTGGCCAGCAGGTCGGCGAGGTGGAACTCTCCGAGGGCGTTTTCGGCGTAGAACCCAATGAGCCCGCCGTCCATGCCGTCGTGGTCAACCACCTGGCAAATTGCCGTCAGGGTACCCAGAGCGCCCTGACCCGCGCCGAAGTGTCCGGCGGCGGCAGAAAGCCCTGGAGACAGAAAGGTACCGGCCACGCCCGTCAGGGCAGCACCCGTGCGCCCCAGTGGACCCATGGCGGTATCGTCTTTGCACCAAAGCCCAGAGATTACAGCTACCGTGTCAACCGTAAGCTGAAGAGACTGGCCCTGAAATCCGCCCTCTCCGCTAAGGCTGCCAGCGGTGACCTGCTGGTTGTGGACAACCTGGCTTTGGATTCCATCAAAACGAAATCAATCCAGGCGTTCCTGGATGCTGTGAGCGCCGGTAAGACCATCTTCATTACCCCTGAGGTCAATGAGACGGTTTATAAGTCCGCACGGAACATCCCCGGCGTTTCCACCACCACTGCCAAGATCCTCAGCGTCTACGACATCGTCAACGCCGAGAAACTGGTCATCGACCAGAAGGCGCTGGCTATCATCGAGGAGGTGTTCGCATGAAGACAGCATACGACATCATCAGACGCCCTGTGATCACCGAGCAGTCTATGGCTGATACGGAGATGAAGAAGTACGTCTTTGAGGTGGCAAAGGATGCAACCAAGATCGAGATCGCCAAGGCCATCGAAGAGATCTTTGGCGTGAAGGTCATCAAGGTCAACACCATGCGTGTGATCGGTAAGCTCAAGCGTACCGGTCGTTATCCCGCCGGCCGTCGGCCCAGCTGGAAGAAAGCAGTGGTCACACTGGCGGAAGATTCCAAGTCCATCGAGTTCTTCGAGGGAATGGCATAAGGAGGTTAATGCACTATGGCTATTAAGAGCTACAAGCCCACAACGCCTGCCCGCCGTAATATGACGGTCTCTGCGTTCGATGGCATCGATAAAAAGGCCAAGCCGGAGCGCAGCCTGACCGAGACCCTCAAGAAGAACGCAGGGCGCAACAGCTATGGCCGGATCACCGTGCGCCATCGCGGCGGCGGCAACAAGCGTAAGTATCGTATCATCGACTTCAAGCGCAATAAGTTGGATATGCCTGCTACCGTTCTGCGCCTGGAGTACGATCCCAACCGCAGCGCAAACATCGCACTGGTCCAGTATGAGGACGGCGAGAAGAGATACATCCTGGCTCCCGTGGGCCTGAAGGCTGGCGATCAGGTGCTCTCTTCTGCGGCTGCCGACATCAAGCCCGGCAACTGCCTGCCCCTGGCAAACATCCCCACTGGTACCGTGATCCATAACATTGAGCTTTATCCCGGCAAAGGCGGCCAGCTGGTTCGCTCCGCCGGCACCTCTGCACAGCTCATGGCCAAGGAAGGTGAGCAGGCCCAGATCCGTATGCCCTCCGGTGAGGTGCGTATTGTGCGTCTGAACTGCAAGGCCTCCATCGGCCAGGTCGGCAACATCGATCACGAGAACATCTCCATCGGTAAGGCTGGCCGGAAGCGTCACATGGGTTGGAGACCTACCGTCCGCGGCTCGGTCATGAACCCCAATGACCACCCGCACGGCGGCGGCGAGGGCAAATCCCCTGTGGGCCGTCCTGGGCCTGTTACCCCCTGGGGTAAGCCGGCTATGGGCTACAAGACGCGGAAGAAGAAGAACCGCACTGACAAGTTTATTGTCAAGCGCCGCAACGCGAAGTAAGGAGGAGGCAGTAAAACTATGAGCAGAAGCATCAAGAAAGGCCCGTTTTGCGCCCCCGAGCTTCTTAAGCGGGTCAAAGAAATGAATGAGTCCGGCGACAAGAAGGTGCTCAAGACCTGGAGCAGAGCCTCCACCATCTTCCCCGCCTTTGTCGGCCACACCATCGCCGTTCACGACGGCCGCAAGCATGTCCCCGTCTATGTCACTGAGGACATGGTCGGCCATAAGCTGGGCGAGTTTGCACCCACCCGGCACTTCCGCGGCCACGCCGGCAGCAAAACTGGTAAGTAAGGAGGAGAGAGAACGATGGTAGCAAAAGCGCACGCAAAATATCTGCGGATCTCTCCCCGTAAGGTGAAGATCGTCGCGGACCTGATCCGTGGGAAAAGCCTGGCTCAGGCCACCGGCATCCTGCTGACCACCCCCAAGGCAGCCAGTGAGCCATTGCTCAAGCTGCTCAAGAGCGCGGCAGCCAACGCAGAAAACAACCACAAAATGGACCCCGAGAAACTCTACATCTCCGAGGTCTTTGCGACCCCCGGTCCCATTATCAAGCGCATCATGCCCCGCGCCCAGGGCCGTGCCTATCGCATCAATAAAAGAACCTCTCACGTCACCCTCGTCGTGGCGGAGAAGGAATAAGGGAGGAGGCAGAATATGGGACAGAAAGTAAATCCCCACGGTTTGCGCGTGGGTGTCATTAAGGACTGGGATTCCCGTTGGTATGCCCGCAATGAAAAAGTGGGCGATCTGGTCGTCGAAGACTTTAACCTGCGGAAATACCTGAAGAAGACCCTGTACTCCGCCGGTATCCCCAAGATCGAGATCGAGCGCGATAACGCCAAGATTAAGATTTATCTGCACTGCGCCCGTCCCGGCGTGGTCATCGGCAAGGGCGGCACTGAGATTGAACGCCTGCGCCTGGAGCTGGAGAAGAAGCTGGGTAAGCCCGTGGCCCTGAATATCGTGGAGGTCAAGACCCCCGATACCGATGCCCAGCTGGTGGCGGAGAACATCGCCCAGCAGCTGGAGAAGCGGATCTCCTTCCGCCGTGCCATGAAGAACTGCATGGGCCGTGCCATGAGAATGGGTGCCCGCGGCATCAAGGTCATGTGCTCCGGCCGTTTGGGTGGGGCCGAGATCGCCCGTAATGAGTGCTATCACGATGGTACCATTCCCCTGCAGACAATCCGCGCCGACATCGACTATGGCTTCGCCGAGGCTGCTACCACTTACGGCCGCATCGGCATTAAGGTCTGGATCTACAAAGGCGAAGTCCTCAGCCAGACCCTGCGCACCACCCCCCGCACCCTGGACACCAAGAACTTTAAAGAACGCCCCGATCGTCCTCGCCGCCGCAACGGCAGAGGAGGCAGCGGTGGCTTCAATCGCGACCGCAAGCCCGGCTACGGCAACCGTCCGCAGGGTGGTTATAACAACAACCGTGGTCCCCGGCCTGCTGCCGGCGGATCTGCGCCCAAGGAAGGAGGCAAAGCCTAATGCTGCTGCCCAAGAGAGTCAAATACCGTCGCGTTCACCGTGGCCGCCTGAAGGGTAAGGCCACCCGCGGCAACACCGTGACCTACGGTGATTTTGGTTTGCAGGCCCTGGAGCCGGCATGGATCACCAGCAACCAGATTGAGGCCGCTCGTGTGGCCATGACCCGCTACACCAAGCGTGGTGGTAAGGTCTGGATTAAAATCTTCCCCGATAAGCCCATTACCGAAAAGCCTGCTGAGACCCGCATGGGTTCCGGTAAGGGTTCTCCTGAGTATTGGGTGGCCGTGGTTAAGCCCGGCCGTGTCATGTTCGAGATCGCTGGCGTCTCCGAGGAAGTTGCCCGTGAGGCCCTGCGTCTGGCCAGCCACAAGCTGCCCATTAAGACCAAGATCGTGACCAAAGAAGAAACGGCCCCTGAGAGCGAGAATGGTGGTGAAGCATGATGAAGGCAAACGAGGTACGTAAGATGTCTTCCGCTGATCTGGAAAAGAAGCTGACCGAGCTGAAGAAAGATCTGTTTCAGCTCCGTCTCCAGCATGCCACCAATCAGCTGGAAAATCCCGTCCGCATCACTGAAGTAAAGCGCGACATTGCCAGAGTCAAAACCATCATCCGTGAGCAGCAGCTCGCTGGCCAGTAAGGAGGAACGGAATCATGCCTGAGAACAGAACTTCTTCCCGTAAGACCAGAGTCGGCCTGGTGGTTTCGGACAAGATGGATAAGACCGTGGTGGTGGCCATTGCCGACCGTGTGGCCCATCCCCTGTATAAGAAGATCGTCAAGCGGACCTATAAGCTCAAGGCCCATGACGAGAATAACACCTGCGGCATCGGCGACAGAGTGAAGGTTATGGAGACCAGACCCCTGTCCAAGGATAAGAGATGGCGCGTGGTTGAGATCATCGAAAAAGCGAAGTAAGGAGGTGCCGTAAATGATCCAGCAGGAATCCCATCTGAAGGTGGCGGACAATACCGGCGCCAAGGAAATTAAGACCATCCGCGTGCTGGGAGGCTCCTCCCGCAAATACGCCAACATCGGCGATGTGATCGTGGCCTCTGTGCGGAAGGCTGCCCCCGGCGGCACCGTGAAGAAAGGTGACGTAGTGCGTGCTGTGGTGGTTCGTTCCGCCAAGGGCGTGCGTCGGGCAGATGGCAGTTATGTCCGCTTCGACGAGAACGCGGCTGTCCTTATTAAGGAAGATAAAAACCCCAGAGGGACCCGTATCTTTGGCCCAGTCGCCCGTGAGCTGCGTGATAAGGATTACATGAAGATCCTGTCCCTGGCTCCCGAAGTACTGTAAGGGAGGGTACAAAGATGATGAATAAAATGAGCATTAAAAAGGACGATACCGTCGTGGTCATTACTGGCAAAGACAAGGGCCAGCGCGGTAAGGTCCTGAAGGTCTCCCCCAAAGAAGGGAAGGTGGTGGTGGAGAAGATCAACATGGTCTCCCGCCACACCAAGCCCCGTAAGCAGGGAGATGAGGGTGGCATCATCCAGAAGGAAGCCCCCCTGTATGCCTGCAAAGTAATGCGCGTGTGCCCCAAGTGCGACAAGCCCACCCGTGCTGCCAGCAAAATGGTGGATGGCAAGAAGGTGCGCGTGTGTAAGCATTGCGGCGCTGAGATCTGAGAGAGGAGGAGTCAATTATGGCTGACATGCCCAACCTGAAAGCAAAGTACAGAGAAGAAGTTGCTCCTGCTCTCATGCAGAAGTTCAACTACAAGAGCACCATGCAGATCCCCCGCATCGACAAGATCGTGGTGAACGTCGGCTGCGGCGAGGCCCGCGACAACGCAAAGGTTCTTGATGCTGTGGTCCGTGATCTGGGTGTTATCACCGGTCAGAAAGCGATCGTGACGAAGGCCAAGAGATCCGTGGCCAACTTTAAGCTCCGGGAAGGAATGCCGATCGGCGCAAAGGTTACTCTGCGCCAGGACAAAATGTGGGAGTTCTTGGACCGCCTGTTCAACGTGGCCCTGCCCCGCGTGCGTGACTTCCGTGGCATCAGTGTCAACTCCTTTGACGGCCGCGGCAACTACGCCCTGGGCGTGAAGGAACAGCTGATCTTCCCCGAGATCGATTACGATCAGATCGACAAGATCCGCGGCATGGACATCGTTATCTGCACCACCGCAAAGACCGACGAAGAGGCAAGAGAGCTGCTGACCCTGATCGGCGCTCCCTTCGGCAAGTAATTAGAAGGAGAACGATCAATGGCAAAATTATCCATGAAGCTCAAGCAGCAGGCTGAGCCTAAGTTTTCCACCCGCCGTTACAACCGGTGCAAGATCTGCGGCCGTCCTCACGCTTACCTGCGTGACTATGGTATCTGCCGTATCTGCTTCCGCGAACTGGCTCACAAGGGTCAGATCCCCGGCGTGCGGAAGGCTTCCTGGTAATCCTATCCCGATGGAATGGCCGGACCGGATGCCCCAACCATCCGGTCGGCTTTCCCATACATGGCACCCTGCTTTACCGCAGTGTGCTGCATCCCAGCCAGCGGCAATAGGTCGGTTCCCCTGAGACCCGATACCTTGCCGCCGATACAGGCGCTGCCTGTAATTTTATAGGAGGTTATCACCTATGCACATTACAGATCCCATTGCGGATATGCTCACCCGCATCCGCAACGCGAACAACGCCAAACATGACACCGTCGATATCCCTGCATCCAATATGAAGAAAGCCATTGCGCAGATTCTGCTGGATGAAGGCTACATCAAGGCTTTTCAGCTGGTGGAAGACGGCGCTCAAGGCGTGATCCGTGTGAACCTGAAGTACAACAACCCCGGCAAGGAGAAAGTGATCTCCGGCCTGCGTCGTGGCTCTAAGCCCGGTCTGCGTGTCTATGCCGGCGCCGACGAGCTGCCCCGCGTTCTGCGCGGCCTGGGTGTTGCAATCGTGTCCACTTCCAAGGGCATCATGACCGACAAGGCGGCCCGTGCGGCCCATGTCGGCGGTGAAGTCCTGGCATTCGTGTGGTAAGGAGGAGAGATTACTATGTCGAGAATCGGTAGAATGCCCATCTCTCTCCCCAGCAATGTGGAAGTGACTGTGGGCGAAGGCAATCTGGTCACCGTCAAAGGCCCCAAGGGGACCCTGACGCAGAAGGTCAGCGAGAAAATGACCCTCACCCGTGAGGACAATGTCCTGCTCGTGACCCGCCCCAATGATGAAAAGGAAAACCGTGCCCTGCATGGGCTGACCCGTACCTTGATCAACAACATGGTCGTGGGTGTCACGGAAGGCTACAAAAAGGAACTGGACGTCAACGGCGTCGGCTACCGTGTGGCCAAGGAAGGCAAAAAGCTGAACATGAACATCGGCTACTCCCATCCTGTAATTATGGAAGAGGTCGATGGGATCACGATCGAGGTTCCCAGCCCCAACAAGATCATCGTCAACGGCATCGACAAGCAGAAGGTCGGTCAGTTCGCCGCTGAGGTGAGAGGGAAGAGACCCCCGGAACCCTACAAGGGCAAGGGCATCAAATATACTGATGAGGTCATCCGCCGCAAGGAAGGCAAGACCGGCGTAAAGAAGTAAGAAAGAGGTGTGCCTAAATGATTAAGAGACCCGATACCAACGCTCAGCGTCAGAAGCGTCATACACGCGTTCGCGGGAAAGTCTCCGGCACATCCGAGAGACCCCGTCTGAACGTGTTCCGCAGCGGGACCAATATCTATGCCCAGATCATCGACGATGTGACGGGCTGCACCCTGGTTTCCGCATCCTCCCTGGAAAAGGGATTTGAGGGCCGCGGCAACAACTGTGAGGCCGCTGCTAAGGTCGGTGAGGCAATCGGTCAGCGTGCTAAGGACAAGGGCATTGAAACCGTTGTCTTTGACCGTGGCGGTTATCTGTACCACGGCCGGGTGAAGGCCCTGGCTGAGGGCGCCCGCAAGGCCGGCCTGGAATTTTAATGGGAGGAGGAAACGAAAATGGCTAGATTTGAAAGAGAACCCAGCGAGTTTGTTGAAAAAGTCGTTTCCCTGAACCGTGTCTCCAAGACTGTCAAGGGCGGCCGTGTGATGAAGTTCTCCGCACTGGTGGTCGTAGGCGACGAGAAGGGTAAGGTGGGCTTTGGCCTGGGTAAGGCTGCCGAAGTCCCCGAGGCCATTCGGAAGGGCCTGGAAGCTGCCAAGAAGAATATGTTCACGATCAGCCTTTCCGGCACCACCATTCCCCATGAGGTGATCGGTGAGTTCGGCGCCGGCCGCGTGCTGATGAAGCCCGCAGCGCCCGGTACCGGCGTTATCGCCGGTGGTCCTGTTCGTGCCGTGCTGGAAGCGGCCGGGATCAAAGACATTCGTACCAAGTGCCTGCGCTCCAATAACCCCCAGAACGTGGTCTCTGCCACCATGGAGGGCCTGAAGTCCCTGCGCGGTCCTGAGGCCGTGGCACGGATTCGGGGCAAGAGCGTGGATGAGATCGTGGGCTAAGGAGGGCTGACATCATGGCGAATCTGAACATCAAGCTCGTCAAGAGCCTCAACGGCCGCATTGCAAAGCATAAGGCCACTGCGGAAGCCCTCGGCCTGCGGAAGATCGGCGACACCACCGTGCAGCCTGACAATGCAGCCACCCGGGGCAAGATTGCCCACATCGGTTACCTGATCCAGGTCACCGAGGAACAGTAAGGAGGTGCGCGCGATGAAACTGCATGAACTTTCTCCCGTGCCCGGTTCCAACCCCAAGGCCTATCGTAAGGGCCGCGGCAATGGTTCCGGCAACGGTAAGACCGCCGGCCGCGGCCAGAAGGGCCAGTGGGCTCGTTCCGGCGGCGGTGTCCGTGTGGGGTTTGAAGGCGGCCAGATGCCCCTGGCACGTCGTGTCCCCAAGAGAGGCTTTCACAATATCTTTGCAAAGCCCCTGGAGGCCGTAAACGTTTCTGTTCTGGAAAAGTTCGAGGATGGCGCTGTTGTCAGCGCTTGCGACCTGCTGGAAAAGGGGATTCTGTCCAAGTGCCAGTATGGTGTGAAAATCCTTGGCGAGGGCAGCCTGACCAAGAAGCTGACCGTTCGGGCCAGCGCATTCTCTGCCTCCGCGAAGGCAAAAATTGAAGAGGCAGGCGGGAAGGCCGAGGTGGTCTGATGTTTAAGACCATCCGGAACGCATGGAAACTGCCGGAGCTGCGCCGCAAGCTCCTGTTCGTGATCTTTGCTTTGCTGATCTTCCGGGTCGGCGCGGCGATCCCGGTGCCGTATATCAACACCGAGTATCTCCAAAACTATATTGCGGCAAACTCCGGGACAATCTTTGGGCTGCTCAATACCTTGAGTGGTTCGGCTTTGTCCCACGCGACCCTATTTGCTTTGTCCATCCAGCCCTATATCAACGCCTCCATCATCATCCAGCTGCTGACCATTGCCATCCCGGCACTGGAACGCCTGGCAAAGGACGGCGGCGAAGAGGGCAAAAAGAAGATTCAAGCCATCACCCGTTACACTACATTGGCAATCGGTCTGCTCCAGGGTTGGGGTTACTACACCCTCATCAAGAGCTACGGCCTGCTGACCAATGAAGGAATCTGGGCAGCTGTGGTGATCGTGGTTTCCTTCACCGCCGGCGCAGTCTTCCTCATGTGGCTGGGTGAGCAGATCACCGAATTTGGTGTGGGCAATGGTATCTCCATCATCCTCTTTACCGGTATCGTTTCCCGTATGCCCAGCATGATCGTTGGCATGGTTACGGGTGTGAAGAACTGGGCGATGGACCTGGACCTGAGCGGGATGACCCCTCAGCAGGTTCAGAGCACCATGGTAATGAACCCCGCTGTGGCGGTTATGCTGGTGGTGGGTATGCTGGCCCTGGTGGTCTTCATTGTCTTTATCACCAACTCTGAGCGCAAGATCCCTGTCCAGTACGCCAAGCGTGTGGTGGGCCGGAAGATGTATGGTGGCCAGTCCACCCACATCCCCATCAAGGTCAACCTCAGCGGCGTGCTGCCCATCATCTTCGCCCAGTCTATTGCTATGATCCCTGCAACAATCGGGATGTTTGTGCCTTCCTCTCAGCAGGAAGGGACAGCATGGAATACCTTCCTGTCGGTGTTTAACTCCACCAGCGTCCTGTATGCGGTGATCTACTTCCTGCTGATTATTATGTTCAGCTACTTCTATGCTACCATCCAGTTTAACCCTGTGGAGGTAGCAAACAACTTGAAGAAGAATGGCGGTTTTATCCCCGGCTTCCGGCCCGGTCGTCCCACGGCTGAGTTCTTGGCCAAGGTGCTCTCCCGCCTGACCTTCTTCGGTGCCATTTACCTGGGTATCATCGCGATCCTGCCTATCATTACGGAAAACATCACCGGAATTCGAAACATGTCTATCGGTGGTACCTCCGTCATCATCGTGGTGGGCGTTGCACTGGAGACGGTGAAGATGATCGAGGCTCAGACGCTGATGCGCCACTACAAGGGCTTCCTAGAATGAGAGGTAATGTAAGATGAAACTGATCCTTTTAGGCCCTCCGGGCGCCGGCAAAGGCACCCAGGCAGAGATCCTCAATAAGAAACTTGGCATCCCTACCATCTCCACGGGCAACATCCTTCGGGCAGCCGTGAAGAACGGGACTCCAATCGGTCTGAAGGCCAAAGAATATATGGATGCTGGCAAACTGGTACCCGATGAGGTCATCATCGGGGTCATCTCAGAACGCTTGGCTGAGGCGGACTGCCAGAATGGCTTCATTCTGGACGGTGTACCACGGACCATTCCCCAGGCTGAAGCGCTGGAGAAGGCAGGCATCGCGTTCGATGCTGTGGTGTCCATTGAGATCTCTGACGATGCGATTGTCGATCGTATGGGCGGACGGCGTGTCTGTGCCTCCTGCGGTGCTCCCTACCACATCAAAAATTTACCCCCAAAGGTTGTGGGGGTGTGTGATGCCTGCGGCGGGAAACTGGAGGCTCGGGCAGACGATAAGCCTGAAGTGGTCCGTGACAGACTGAATGTCTATCATAAAGAGACTGCTCCGCTGAAGGATTTCTATGCGGCCAGAAACCTGCTCAAGACCGTAGACAATCAGCCCACTGTGGCTGAAACCACGACTGTGATTCTAAACGCACTGGGGCTTTGATTATGATTTCATTAAAGTCTCCCAGAGATATTGAGGGGATGCGCCATGCCGGACAAATTACCGCGGCGGCTCGCGCTCTGGCGGGCAAAATGGTACGTCCAGGCGTAACTACTCTGGAAATAGATACCGCAGTACGCAAATTCATCGAGAGTCATGGCGCGACCCCCTCCTTTTTGGGGTACGGCGGCTTTCCCGCCTCGGCCTGTATCTCGGTCAACGATGAAGTCATCCATGGGATCCCAAGCAATCAGGTCCTGAAGGAAGGCGACATTGTCAGCGTGGATGTGGGGGCCTATATCGGGGGCTTCCACGGTGACTGTGCAGCAACTTTCCCCTGTGGGAAGATTAGTGATGAAGCGGCAAAACTCATTGCCGTTACCGAGCAGTCTTTCTGGGAGGGAATGAAGTTTGCCCGCTTCGGTTACCGGGTCTCAGATATTTCCCACGCCGTACAGAAGTACGTAGAAGACAACGGCTTCTCCGTGGTGCGGGACTACGTCGGACACGGCGTAGGGGCCAACCTTCACGAATCCCCCGAGGTGCCAAACTATGGCAATCCTGGTCACGGCCCCCGGCTTGCGCCCGGGATGACCCTGGCTGTGGAACCCATGGTGAACCAAGGGGACTGGCGGATTAAGGTGATGAAGGACGGCTGGACCGTAAGGACCGCCGACGGCTCCCTGTCTGCCCATTACGAGAACTCAATCCTCATTACAAAGGGTGAGCCAGAGATCCTCACCCAAGTGGGGGATATGCGCGTATGACGTTTCTGCGAGGAGACGTGGTACGCTCCGCGGCTGGCCACGACAAGGATGACCTTTTCCTGGTCCTCCAGGCAGAAGGCGACTTTTGTGGCTGGCCGACGGAAAGCGCAGAAAACTTGAGACTCCCAAGAAAAAACGGCGAAAGCATGTTGTTTCCGCGGGGGCCTGGACGCACCCGGTTGCCGGCCGCTTACAAGACGGCGAGCCGGTGCTGGACAGTGAAATCAGGAGGGCGTTAGCCGCCTTCCGGAATAGGTTCAGTGAGACGAAGGAGGAATGACGCTTGGCGAAAAGCGACATGATCGAGCTGGAAGGGACCGTGGTTGAGGCCCTGCCAAACACCACGTTCCGGGTCGATATCGGAAACGACCACATCGTTCTGGCTCACATTTCCGGAAAGCTCAGCATGAATTTCATCCGTATTCTGCCGGGTGACAAGGTAACGGTCCAAATCTCCCCGTATGATCTGACACGGGGTCGGATCACCTGGCGAAGCAAATCCACCAAGTAAAGCAACAGGCTTACAGGAGGTAAAAAGTCATGAAAGTAAGACCGTCCGTCAAGCCCATGTGTGAAAAATGCAAGATTATTAAGCGCAAGGGCAAAGTCATGGTCATTTGCGAAAATCCGAAGCATAAGCAGAGACAAGGTTAAGAAGGAGGCGCTGAAGAAGTATGGCAAGAATTTCCGGCGTTGACCTGCCGAAGAATAAGAGAATTGAGATCGCCCTGACTTACATTTACGGGATCGGCCGCACCAGCGCCAGCAAGATCCTGGCTGCCACGGGCATTAACCCCGACACCCGCGTAAAGGATCTGACGGAGCAGGACGAGGCCGCCCTGCGTGAAGTGATCGGCCGTGACTACATGGTCGAAGGTGACCTGCGCCGCAATGTGGCCATGGACATTAAGCGCCTGACCGAGATCGGCTGCTATCGCGGCCTGCGTCATCGGAAGGGACTTCCCGTTCGTGGTCAGCGCTCTAAGACCAATGCGCGCACTCGGAAGGGTCCCAAGCGCACCGTTGCCAATAAGAAGAAGTAAGGGAGGGAAGAATCGCTATGGCTAACCCCAAGAAGAAGGTCGTCAGAAGACGCCGCGAACGTAAGAATATCGAGAAGGGCGCCGTCCATATTCGCTCTTCCTTCAACAATACCATGGTTACCGTGACTGACACCAACGGCAATGCCCTGTCTTGGGCTTCTGCTGGCGGCCTGGGTTTCCGCGGCTCCAGAAAGTCCACCCCCTATGCTGCTCAGACTGCTGCAGAGACTGCTGCTAAGGCAGCCATTGAGTCTTGTGGTCTGAAGAGCGTTGAGGTCTTTGTCAAGGGTCCCGGTTCGGGCCGGGAAGCCGCCATCCGCGCCTTGCAGGCGGTTGGTCTGGAAGTCACCATGATCAAGGACGTGACTCCCATTCCTCACAACGGATGCCGTCCCCCCAAGAGACGCCGCGTCTGAGTCAAGGAAAGGAGAAAAACTACTATGGCAAAGAATACACAGCCGATTGCCAAGCGCTGCAAGGCTCTGGGCATTTCTCCTGCCGTGATGGGTTACAGCAAGAAAGAAACCAACCGTAACCCAGGCGGCCAGATGAGAAAGAAGAAGAGCGAATATGCATTGCAGCTGACCGAGAAACAGAAGGTTAAGTTTGTTTACGGCATCTTGGAAAGACAGTTCCGCTCCTACTACGAGAAGGCTTCCCGGATGCCCGGTAAGACCGGTGAAAACCTGTTGGTGCTGGTTGAGCGCCGGCTGGATAATGTGGTTTACCGCTTGGGCTTTGCAATGACACGCCGTGAGGCCCGTCAGTTGGTTAACCATGGTCATTTCACCGTCAACGGTCACAGAGTGAACATCCCCTCTTTCCTGGTTAAGCCCGGTGACGTGGTAGAGGTTGCAGAGAAGAGCCGTTCCTCTGTCAAGTTTAAGAGATTGACTGGCGAAGATGCTGTCATGGTCACGCTTCCTCAGTGGCTGGAGCGGGAAAAGAACACCCTGAAGGGCACTGTTACTAAGATGCCCGCCCGTGAGGACATCGATATGCCCATCGAGGAGCACCTCATCGTCGAGTTGTACTCCAAGTAATACGCTACCCTCGGCAGGAAAACGGAATGACGATACGGCGGGCCAACGGCCCGCTGACGTAAGAAGGAGGGTAACAAATGGTAGAAATCGAAAAGCCGCGCATCGAGTGCATCGAAAAGCCCGGAGACAACTCCTATGGTAAGTGCATTGTCGAACCCTTGGAGCGCGGCTATGGCACCACGTTAGGCAACTCTCTTCGCCGGATTCTGCTGTCCTCTTTGCCCGGCACCGCAGTCACCAGCATCAAGATTGCAGGGGTGCAGCATGAGTTCAGCTCGATCCCCGGTGTAAAAGAGGACGTCACAGAAATTGTCCTGAACGTCAAGGGCATCATTGCTAAGCTGTACAGCGAGGGCACAAAGACAGTGTATATTGAGGCCTCTGGGGAAGGTGTGGTTACTGCCGGTGATATCAAGGCCGACAGCGAGGTGGAGATCCTCAATCCAGAACACCCTATCGCGACCTTAGGCCCAGATGCAGTGCTGAACATGGAGCTGACCCTGTCCCACGGCCGGGGCTATGTCCCCGCGGATCGGAACAAAACCCCCCAGACTGTCATCGGCGTCATCCCAGTGGATTCGGTGTATACCCCCGTAAAAAAGGTCAACTACACCGTGGAGAATACCCGCGTGAAGGACCTGACCGATTTCGACAAGCTGACCCTGGAAGTCTGGACCGACGGGACCATTGCTGCCAGAGACGCTGTGTCTCTGGGTGCGCGGATCCTCTGCGACCACTTTATGCTCTTTACAGATCTCAGCGAGACCATGGGCAACAAGTCCACGGTGGTGGAGAAATCCCCAGATATCCGCGACAAGGTGCTGGAGATGACCATTGAGGAGCTGGATTTGTCTGTCAGAAGCTTCAACTGCCTCAAGCGAGCCAACATCAACACCGTGGAGGATTTGATCTCCAAGACGGAGGACGAGATGATGAAGGTGCGCAACCTGGGCCGGAAGTCTCTGGAAGAAGTTATCAACAAACTGGCTATGATGGGGCTTTCCCTGGCCAGTGACGAGAATTGACCCCAGGTTCGGTGCAGCCGAACCAAGAAAACCGAAGGGAGTTGAACCAACATGTCCGGTAATCGCAAGCTTGGCAAGCGGACCGATCAGCGGAAGGCCATGCTCCGTGCCATGGTGACCTATCTGCTGGAAAACGGCCAGATCAAGACCACCTTGGCCCGTGCCAAGGAGGTGGCTCCTCTGGCGGAGAAGATGATCACCCTGTCCAAGAAGAATGACCTGGCTGCGTATCGTCAGGCTCTGGCTTTTATCACCAAGGAGGACGTGGCTCACAAGCTGTTCACCGAGATGAATCAGAAGTACATGAGCCGTGATGGTGGCTATACCCGGATCGTTCGCATGGGTCCCCGCCGGGGCGATGCGGCCGAAATGGCTATTATTCAGCTGGTGTAATCCCAGTTTTTCAAGACCCGCTGCCCTTTGGGCAGCGGGTCTTTTGTTATCTTGGCGATCTTGGAAGGATGGTTGCGTGGGTTGGGGAGTTATGGTAAAATCACAAGAAGCGAACCTCAATCGAGAAAGGATGGGAGAGAAATGAAGGTTCTGTTTGTCAACTGTTGTGTCCGAGGGGAGTCATCCCGTACCCTCCGCCTATGCCGGGCTGCACTGGAGGAGATCCAGACCCGATTCCCGCAGGCGGAGGTGGAGGAACTTTGCCTGGATCGAGAGAATCTCCTCCCTTTGCACAGTGATACGCTGGAACAGCGCAACACCCTGGAAAAGGCCAAAGACTTTGCCCACCCCATGTTCCGATATGCCAGGCAGTTTATAGAGGCAGATGTGATCCTGGTGGGTGCGCCTTATTGGGAGTATCAGTTTCCGGCGCTATTGCGGTGCTATGTGGAGCAGGTGGCGGTAAATGGATTGACCTTTGCCTATGGGGAAGATGGCCGTCCGCATGGGTTGTGCAAAGGGGACAGACTGCTTTATCTAACGACTGCCGGAGGTCCTATTTTGGATCGGAATTGTGGCTTTGATTATCTGAAAACCTTGCTGTCGAACATGATGGGCTTTACCAAATTGGACTATGTGGCAGCAGAGTGCACGGATGTCATTGGTTATCCTGTGGAGGAGGAACTGAAAAAGGCCGAGGAACGGGTCCGAGCTGCTGTGGCCAGCTGGCGGTAAGGACAGGAAGAAAGGGGACGCACTGTGAACACTTGCAAGCATATTATTACCATTGGCCGGGAGTATGGTGCCGGTGGCAGAAGTGTAGCCAAGCGGATCTCTGCGGTCTTGGGCATTCCTTATTATGACAAAGAGATCATCAAGATGACGGCAGAAAAAACAGGTCTAACCGAGGATCTGATTCAGGGGACGGAGGAACACGATGGGGGAAGAACGCTATTTAACTGGCTTTTTCCCAGCGGCAGTATCTCCACCTACGACCAGGCTGTCTTGGCGCAAGCCCAAATGATCCGGCGTATCGCTGAGCAAGGACCGTGTATCATTGTGGGCAGGGGAGCAGACTATATTCTCCGGGACCTGCCTAATGTAGTTAATGTCTTTCTCTATGCGGAAAAAAAGGACAAACTCCAGTACGCCATGAATACGTTTGGGGATAGTCCTGAGGAGGCAGCTCGGCGGGTGCGCCATGCGGATGCTGCCCGGGAATCCTACTATCACTACTTGACCAAAGCGAAGTGGGGGGATTTGAAAAATTACCACCTGAGTCTAAACAGCAGCCCCATTGGGAAGGAAGCCTGTGCAGAGATTGTCATTCAATATGCGATGAAGAAACCGTAACCAAACGAGGCAGCGCGCCCCGATGGCCGAGGAAGGCTGTCGGGGCGCGCTGTTTTTTGGATAGAGGAGATAAAAAAGACCCAGGAAAGGATTGACTTTCACTGGGAGAAGTGGTAGAATAGCTTGATATTATCTACAGAGCGGGAGGAGATTTCCTCCCACGTTGGAGACAGTATAGCAGAAATCAACGAAAAAGACAACTGCTTCCGAAAAGTTTTTTCCACGCCGCCGTGTGATCGCAAGAAATAGGATACGACACCTTTTCAACGAAAGGACTGGTCAAGAGCAATGGTAAAGGATGTATACTACGGAAAAACCCTGCGTAAGAGCTTTGCCCGCCATGAGGAAGTGCTGGAGATGCCTAACCTACTGGAGATTCAAAAAGAATCTTACCAGTGGTTCTTGGATACCGGCCTTCAGGAAGTCTTCCGAGATGTTGCCGCTATCGGGGACTATAACGGAAACCTGGAGCTGTCGTTTATCGACTTCACCATGGATGAAAAACCAAAATACTCCGTGGAGGAATGCAAGGCTAGAGATGCCACCTACGCAGCACCCCTAAAGGTCCGGGTCCGCCTGCGGAACAAGGAGACCGAAGAGATCAAAGAACAGGAGATCTTTATGGGGGACTTCCCCCTGATGACCAAGGGCGGTACCTTCGTCATCAATGGTGCTGAGCGTGTCATCGTTTCCCAGATCGTTCGTTCCCCCGGCGTTTACTACGCCCGCAATGCGGATAAGGCGGAAAATATCACCTATGCCGTCACAGTTATCCCATACCGAGGTGCCTGGCTGGAATATGAAACAGACCTGTCTGACATCTTCAATGTCCGCATTGATAAAAACCGCAAGCTCCCTGTCAGTTGTCTGATTCGGGCAGTTGGCCCCCAGACCGATGCCGAGATCCTGGAACTCTTCGGCGAAGAGCCACTGCTGGTGAGCACCTTGGAAAAAGACACCTGCAAGACCCGGGAAGAGTCTATGCTGGAGATTTACAGAAAGCTCCGTCCTGGTGAGCCGCCTACACTAGACTCTGCCGAGACCCTGATTAACGGCCTCTTCTTTGATCCGCGCCGATACGATCTGTCTGCTGTGGGTCGTTATAAATTCAATAAGAAACTCTCCCTGTGGCCCCGGCTTACCGGGCAGAAACTGGCGGCACCTGTGGCAGATCCCCGCACTGGTGAGATTATCGCCGAGGCTGGCCAGACCCTCTCTCGGGCC
Source organism: Evtepia sp. (assembly GCA_020025735.1). Classification (GTDB taxonomy): domain Bacteria; phylum Bacillota; class Clostridia; order Oscillospirales; family Oscillospiraceae; genus Evtepia. The sequence goes on along the minus strand of JAHHRP010000003.1, from coordinate 17,019 downwards.
CAGGCCCAGGCGCTGGAAGCCTGTGGCGTTGGGGAGGCTTTGGTGGATGTGGATGGTCAGATCGTCAAGGTTTTCTCCAACCGGATGGTCGATATGGCCCCCTTCGTTTCCTTTGACCCGGAAGAGTGCGGCATCACGGAAAAAGTCCGCTTTGAGGTCTTGTGCCAGCTGCTGGACCAGTGTGCTGGCGATGAGGAAGCACTAAAAGAGGCCGTGGCAGAACATAAGGATGATCTGGTGCCGAAGCACATCATTGTCGATGACATTATGGCCTCCATCAACTACCTCTGCTCCCTCTCTCACGGGGTAGGTACCCCCGATGACATCGATCACTTGGGCAACCGCCGTCTGCGCTGTGTAGGGGAACTGCTCCAGAATCAGTTTCGGATCGGCTTTAGCCGGATGGAACGAGTCATTCGGGAGCGTATGACCATTCAGGACTTGGATATCGTTACCCCCCAGTCCCTCATCAATATCCGGCCAGTGACTGCCGCCATCAAGGAATTCTTTGGGTCCTCACCCCTGTCTCAGTTTATGGACCAGACCAACCCACTGGCAGAACTGACCCACAAACGGCGTATGTCTGCTCTGGGTCCAGGTGGTCTGTCCCGGGACCGTGCCTCTTTTGATGTCCGTGACGTCCATTACAGCCACTATGGCCGTATGTGTCCGATTGAAACACCAGAAGGTCCTAACATCGGCTTGATCTCTTATCTGGCCACCTACGCCCGCATCAATCGCTATGGGTTCATTGAAGCACCCTACCGCAAAGTGGACAAGGCCACAGGGTTCCTCACCGATGAGGTGGAATATATGACCGCCGACATTGAGGACGAGTACATGGTGGGCCAGGCCACAGAGCCTGTGGACGAGAACGGCTGTTTGGCCAATAAGCGTATCACCTGTCGCCACCGCAACGAAATCGTGGAAGTGGACCGGGAGAAGGTGGACTACATCGATGTCTCCCCCAAGATGATGGTTTCGATTGCAACTGCCATGATTCCTTTCTTGGAAAACGACGACGCAAACCGTGCCCTCATGGGTGCCAACATGCAGCGGCAGGCTGTGCCGCTGCTGACCACAGAGGCACCTATCGTGGCAACAGGCATGGAACACAAAAACTGTATTGATTCGGAGATTGCTGTTTTGGCAGAAGGGGATGGGGAAGTCACCCGTGTTTCCTCTACCAGCGTCACGGTGCGATATGATCGTGGCAATGTAGTAGATTATCCCCTCATTAAATTCCTCCGTTCCAACCATGGAACCTGCATCAATCAGCGTCCGATCGTGTCGCTGCGTGACCGGGTGAAGAAAGGGGACATCATTGCCGATGGTCCCTCCACCAACCAGGGAGAAATCTCCCTGGGCAAGAATATCCTCATGGGCTTTATGACCTGGGAAGGTTATAACTACGAGGACGCCATCCTCCTCAATGAGCGGATGGTGAAGGACGATGTGTTCACTTCCATCCACATCGAGGAGTATGAGACCGAAGCCAGGGACACCAAGCTGGGGCCGGAAGAAATCACCCGCGATATCCCCAATGTGGGTGACGACGCTCTGAAAGATCTGGATGAGCGGGGGATCATCCGTGTGGGCGCTGAGGTCCATGCGGGAGATATTTTGGTGGGTAAGGTCACTCCCAAGGGAGAGACTGACCTTACCGCCGAGGAACGCCTGCTGCGGGCCATCTTTGGGGAAAAGGCCAGAGAAGTCCGAGATACCTCCTTAAAAGTTCCCCACGGGGAGAGCGGCATCATTGTGGATGTTAAAGTCTTTACCCGAGAGGCCGGGGATGAACTTGGCCCTGGGGTGAATATGGTTGTGCGGGTCTACATCGCCCAAAAACGTAAAATTTCTGTGGGGGACAAAATGGCTGGCCGTCACGGCAACAAGGGTGTTGTCTCCCGGATCATGCCACAGGAAGATATGCCGTTCCTCCCAGATGGGACCCCGTTGGATATCGTCCTGAACCCGCTGGGTGTGCCGTCCCGTATGAACATCGGTCAGGTGCTGGAGGTCCATCTGGGTCGTGCCGCCCAGGCGTTGGGCTGGAAAGTGGCGACCCCCGTCTTTAACGGTGCGGACGAGAAGGACATTATGGAGCTGCTGGCCCAGGCTGGTTTGTTCCGTGAGGTCTATCCCAACGAGACCATTGCGGGGAAGCAGCTGTATCTTCTCACCGAGGATGGCACCGATGTGCGCCGCCTAGATCAGGAGGAGATGGCCAACGAACATCAAGTCCGTATCTGGCGCAAGGAGGGCCGTCTGCGTTTGGCGGATGGCAAGACAAAACTCTATGATGGCCGCACAGGTGAGATGTTTGAAAACCCTGTTACTGTGGGATATGTTTACTTCCTCAAACTGCACCATCTGGTAGACGATAAGATCCATGCCCGGTCCACGGGACCTTACTCTTTGGTTACCCAGCAGCCGTTGGGCGGCAAAGCGCAGTTCGGTGGTCAGCGCTTTGGCGAAATGGAAGTTTGGGCCTTGGAAGCGTATGGCGCAGCCTATACTTTGCAGGAGATCCTTACCGTCAAATCCGATGACGTTACCGGACGTGTGCGGACGTATGAAGCCATCGTGAAAGGACACAATGTGCCCTCGCCTGGGATTCCCGAGTCTTTCAAGGTGCTGGTTAAGGAACTCCAAGCCCTCTGTTTGGATATTAAGGTCCTGGATGCCCAGGGCGAGGAGATCGAGCTGCGGGATGATGAAGAGGAAGGATACCAGAACATCAACCAGATTAGGGATGACAACTACGAACCCTATCGGGAGGATGCCGATGCCCAGTTCTCCGCAGCGGGCTACACCATCAAGGAATCCAGTGACGACGACGACCTGACCGTAGATGCCAGCGGCAGTGACGACGATTACGGCGACGGCGATTTTGAAGAATAAAAAAGGGAGGACGATGGATATGAGTTATGCTGAGTTTGACGCCATTCGTATTGGTATCGCTTCCCCGGAACAGATCCGCGATTGGTCCTACGGTGAGGTAAAAAAACCAGAGACCATCAACTACCGCACCCTCAAGCCCGAGCGGGATGGCCTGTTCTGTGAACGGATTTTTGGCCCAACTAAGGACTGGGAGTGCCACTGCGGTAAGTATAAAAAGATTCGCTATAAGGGTAAGATCTGTGATCGCTGCGGGGTGGAGGTCACCCGGGCGAACGTCCGACGGGAGCGGATGGGCCACATTGAGTTGGCTGCCCCCGTTTCCCACATCTGGTATTTTAAGGGCATTCCCTCTCGGATGGGATTGCTGTTGGATTTGTCCCCCCGTATTTTGGAAAAAGTTCTTTACTTTGCCTCCTATATCGTCACCGATCCCGGTTATGCGCCGCTGACCAAGAATCAGATTCTCTCCGAGAAGGAGTACCGGGACCTGCGGGAGAAGTATGAGGACGACTTTGAGGCCGGCATGGGCGCTGAAGCCGTGAAAAAGCTGCTGGCAGATATCAACTTGGAAGAACTGTCTGTGCAGCTGCGGGAGGAACTTCAGCACGCCTCCGGCCAAAAGAAGGCCCGGATCGTTAAGCGCCTGGAAGTGGTGGATGCGTTCCGCTTGTCCGGGAACAAGCCAGAGTGGATGATCATTGACGTGCTGCCAGTCATCCCCCCAGAAATTCGGCCGATGGTCCAGCTGGACGGCGGACGGTTTGCAACCTCTGACTTGAATGATCTGTATCGCCGGGTGATCAACCGAAACAACCGCCTCAAACGGCTGATCCAGCTCACCGCCCCAGATATTATCATTCGCAACGAAAAGCGGATGCTTCAGGAGGCTGTGGATGCACTCATCGACAACGGCAGACGAGGCCGGGCAGTCACCGGAGCAAACAACCGGGCTTTGAAGTCCTTGTCCGACATGCTCAAGGGTAAGCAGGGCCGGTTCCGTCAGAACCTGCTGGGGAAGCGGGTAGACTATTCCGGTCGGTCTGTTATCGTGGTTGGCCCTGAGTTGAAGATCTATCAGTGTGGTCTGCCTAAGGAAATGGCCATTGAACTCTTCCGCCCCTTCGTCATGAAGAAATTGGTGGAGGATGGTCTGGCCAACAATATCAAGTCTGCCAAGAAAATGGTAGATCGGGGCCGGGCGGAGGTCTGGGATGCCTTGGACTTTATCATCAAGGAGCACCCTGTCATGCTCAACCGTGCCCCTACGCTGCACCGCCTGGGAATCCAGGCCTTTGAGCCTGTGCTGGTAGAGGGCCGCGCCATTAAACTCCATCCTCTGGTGTGTACGGCCTTTAACGCTGACTTCGATGGCGACCAGATGGCAGTCCACGTTCCGCTGTCCGCCGAAGCCCAGGCAGAGGCTCGTATCCTTATGCTCTCGGCCAATAACCTCCTGCGGCCTCAGGATGGCGGTCCTGTCACTGTGCCTACCCAGGACATGGTGCTCGGCTCCTATTATCTTACCTATGAAAAGGATGCCCCCGCAGATCCCGATTATATCTATGACAGCGTAGCAGATGCAATGGCTGCCCTGGAGGCAGGTAAGATCGACGAGAGTGATCACATCTGGGTAGAAACTCCCGGCCGCCTGATGCCTACTTCCGGCTATGAGGTCCGCCGCGTGGCAGGCACCGAGGAATTGCCCAGCGAGGTCCTCCACGCGTTCTCTAGTCCTGGGGAAGCCCGGCTGGCCTACGACGAAGATCAGCTGGAACTCCATGTGCCGATCTTGGTGCGGATGACGGCTGATGTGGATGGCCAGGAGCGCCAAAAACTGGTGCGTACCACAGTGGGACGTTTGATCTTTAACGAGGGCATCCCTCAAGATCTGGGTTTTGTGGATCGAGACGATCCAGAGGCATGCTTTGAGCCAGAGATCAATTTCGTCTGTGGTAAGAAGCAGTTGGGGAAGATCATTGATAAGTGCATCATTCGCCACGGATTTACGCAGTCAGCAGAAGTGCTGGATATCATTAAGGCTCGTGGCTATCACTATTCCACGCTGGGTTCTTTGACGGTTTCTATCTATGATATGACGGTCCCACAGAAGAAGTATCCCCTGATTCGGGAGACAGAGCAGGAGATCGTGAAGATCGAAAGCCAGTTCAAGCGGGGGTTCCTGACCAACGAAGAGAGATACCGTTTGGTGGTTAAGGCCTGGGAGCAGACCACAAAGGATGTTACCGAAGCCCTTCAGAAGGGCCTTGACCAATACAATCCTATCTTTATGATGGCTGATTCTGGTGCCCGTGGTTCTATGGCCCAGATCCGTCAGCTGGCTGGTATGCGTGGCCTGATGGCCGATACCTCCGGCCGGACCATCGAAATCCCCATCAAGGCCAACTTCCGTGAGGGACTGTCGGTGTTGGAATACTTTATTTCTTCCAGAGGCGCCCGGAAAGGCTTGGCAGATACCGCCCTGCGGACCGCTGACTCTGGGTACCTGACCCGCCGTCTGGTGGATGTGTCTCAGGAGGTCATCATTCGCGAACATGACTGCGGCACCACCGAAGGCATCATTGTTCGGGAGATCAGTGAGAATGGACAGATCATCGAGACGTTTGCTGAGCGTCTCAAGGGTCGATATCCTGTCCATGACGTGCTGGACCCAACCTCTGGTGAGCTGATTTTCTCCAAAGACCACATGTTTACTATGGAGGATGCTGCGGTCCTAGAGGAGCACGGTATCAACAGTTTGGAGATCCGCTCCGTGCTGACCTGCCGGGCCCGCAATGGCGTATGCTCCCGGTGCTACGGCGTGAACCTGGCCATCGGCGAGCCGGTTGGCGAAGGTGAGGCTGTGGGAATTATCGCAGCACAATCCATCGGCGAACCTGGTACGCAGCTGACCATGCGTACCTTCCACACCGGCGGCGTGGCTGGTGGCGATATCACCCAAGGTCTGCCCCGTGTTGAGGAACTCTTTGAGGCGCGTAAACCGAAGAAAATGGCACAGTTGGCAGAGATCAGCGGCCGGGTTACGCTGGAAGAGAGTAAGCGAGTGACCATCTGTAACGTGACCATTACCGCCGACGATGGCGAGGTGGTCAGTTACGCCCTGCCGTACAGTGCTGGAATCCGTTGCAAGGACGGTGACCGAGTGGAGAAAGGCGATCAACTGACAGAAGGGGCTTTGTCTCCCCATGAAGTCTTGCGGATTCGCGGGGTCTCTGCCGTTCACGATTATCTGATTCAGGAAGTCCAGAAGCCCTATCGCCAGCAGGGTGTTGACATCAACGACAAACACATTGAGATTATCGTCCGTCAGATGATGCGGAAGGTCCGTGTGGAAGATCCTGGTGATTCTCCCTTGCTCTCTGGGACCACAGTGGAGCTTATGGAGTATCTGGACGCTAAGGCATCTGTTCAGGCTAGAATTGATGCCGGTGAGACACATGAGGACGGCAGTGAGCTGATGATTCCCACAGCAACAAACTTGCTTATGGGTATTACAAAGGCTTCTTTGGCTACCGACTCCTTCCTTTCTGCGGCTTCCTTCCAGGAGACAACCAAAGTCCTGACAGAAGCTGCGATCAAAGGAAAAGTGGACCATCTAATTGGCCTGAAAGAGAACGTCATCATCGGTAAGCTCATTCCTGCCGGCTCTGGTTTGGCCATGTATCGGCAGGTGAATCCCCGAGAAGAGGAACAACCAAAGACGGGATATGCTGCGGTGGCAGCTGCGATTCAGGATCAAGAGCCTCAGGAGGAGAATGAGACAACAGGTATGACCTTCGAGGAAGGGGAAATCTCCCTGGCAGAGGTTGTTGAGGAAGACGAGATCGTTTCGATCTCTTTGGATGAGGGATAAGACCCTTCTGCCATGTATGCTATATTACACACACGGCCGCGGAACTTCCGCGGCCGTGTTCCTTGTGTTATGGTAGGGAAATTTTGAAATCTACTACTATTTTACAAGGGAATCTGCTATAATATCCAACAGAACACATTGGAGAAGGGAGGTCCTATGGACCTATTGAACGCGCTGTATCTGAAACTGAAAGAGGAGCTGCCCAACCTGACACTGCGGCAGGAAGAACCTATGGCTCGACACACTACCTTTCGGGTAGGAGGACCGGCAGCGCTTATGGCGTTGCCCCGGAATGAGGAAGAAGTAAGGGGAATCCTGTGCCTGGCAGAGCAGGTCGGGGTGCAGCCCTTTTTTCTGGGAAAAGGTTCCAACCTGTTGGTGGCCGATGAGGGAGTGGATGCGTTCCTCATCAAGATGGCCGGTGGGCTGAATCGGCTGGAATGTCAGGGAGAGAATGGCCTATATGTGGGCAGTGGCGTTAGTCTAGCTCAGGCGGCCTCCTTTGCTGCGGAACACAGTCTAACAGGGTTGGAGTTTGCCCACGGTATCCCTGGAACCCTGGGAGGTGGGATTTTTATGAATGCAGGAGCCTATGACGGGGAGATGTCCCAAGTGATTGCTTGGGTGGACTGCTTGGACGAGAGGGGAGAACCCCATCGCTTAGAAGGAGAAGAACTGAAGTTAGGCTATCGGCATAGTATTTTCTCTTGCCGCCCCTGGCTGATCACTGGGGCAGGCTTAACCTTGTCCCACGGACAGGAGACAGCGATTCGTGAAAAAATGGCTGATCTTGCCCGGCGCCGCCGTTCCAAACAGCCTTTGGAGTTTGCCAGCGCTGGCAGCACGTTTAAGAGACCTGCTGGTTATTTTGCCGGGAGCCTCATAGAACAGTGCGGCCTAAAGGGGATTGCTGTGGGAGGGGCTCAGGTGTCAGAAAAACACGCGGGGTTTGTCATCAACACTGGCAAGGCCACTTGTCGGGATATTCTGACATTGATCCGCCTGGTTCGAGACACTGTGCAGCAGAAGACTGGGGTGGAATTGGAGCCTGAGGTTCGACTGCTTGGTTGCAGCCTGGAGGAACGATAAGACAAAGGAGAGAATTATGGGGGATCATTTTTTTGTGCTGATGTATGCCACCAGCGGAGAGGAACGCAATGTTACAAGCTTTGCCAGCTACCATGATGTGAAAGATGTAGAGAATTTTGTGCAGCAGTGGCTGTCGAAAGAGTGCTATATGGATTGCTATTACGCTGGAGCAGAGGAGGAGTCCCTCCGGGCTGTCAATGGGGGAGAACTCCCTGAGACCGCGTTCTTGTGCCCAGAGGTGAGGGAACCGGCAGATCTGGTACGGTACAATGGTTTCTATGACTATGAGAGTTTGGGAATGTTTAACATCTTTCTTACCCCTGTCTACAACATGGAGACAGCAAAAAAGTTTCGGTGGAGTATGAATCAGGAATTTGGGATTGATCAGGAGTTCAGCCAGCGAGCGGATCGTTTGCTGGAAGATCTGGACACGTTGATTCAGTCTTTTTCCGATCCGTCTTTGGATTATAGTCAGGCAGAGGATGCTGTTCGGACCTTCCTGGTCCAAGGTGGGTTCCCTCTCTTTGAAGAAGGAGAAGGGACGTCTGACATTTTTGTGATCCCAGCGGAGGGATTTGCGCCCAACGACGATCCCACAGTGTAAAGTCTGCACAACACGAGGGTTTATGAAACAAGTCGAGAGGATATCCTGAAAAAGGTTCCTCTCGGCTTGTTTTTATGCTGTTTTCAAGATGACTCCCTTTTGCACGCTTTTTCTCCCATGGCATAGGATGGACCGGAAGGAGGAGAATTTTTATGGAATGGATGGATCGGGAACGTAAGTTCTGGCTTGTGGGTGGTGATCAGCGGCAGCAGGCGTTGGCAAAGCTGCTGGAAGAGGAAGGGAACACAGTCCACATCACCGCCCTGGAAGGGGAAGGATTAACGCCGGAACCTTTGGGACCTGGGCTGACCTTGGCTCACTGTGTGATTTTACCGCTGCCTGTGACACAGGGAGAGGGATTGGTACACACGCCATTAAGCAGAGAACGACTTCCTTTAAAAGATCTGTTGGCGGCTCTGACACCAGGGCAAATCCTTTGTGGAGGGCTGGTAACTCCGGCAGTGCGTCGGGCAGCAGAGGATCATGGACTACGGGTTTTTGACTATTATGCTCGAGAGGAGTGTATGGTGGCCAATGCTGTGCCCAATGTTGCAGTGATGAGACCGACAATAAGAGAAGGGATGCTGCACAGAAAAAGAGAGAATGATATCTTGCAAACTAAAAATATTCCCGGCAACAGCACAGGCGCTGTTGCCGGGTCAATGAGTAAGGCGATTGTATGGGTGGACAGATTGAGATATGGTCTTCGATGTTTAAAAATACTTTGCCCGATTTTTTGCTTCTATTTGTCTGGGAAGGGATAATAACCCTTCGGGAGAGCATTCCAGGACCTTCCCGAAGGGTTTCGGCATTCTCTCTATCTTTTTTGAGCAGTTAAAGAGAACCAGGCAATTACTTAGGCTTTGCACTTCTTGCGGAGGAAATGACCAGAGGAGCCAAAGCCAGCAGCGCCAAGGCGTTGGGGATGACCATGAGCTGGTTGAACAAATCAGATAATTGCCAAACAAAGTCGTTAGACAGGCAGGAACCCAGGAAGATCATGACCACCGCCAGGATGGAATAGACCACAGTGGCCTTTTTGCCAAAGAGGTAGGCCACATTGACCTTGCCGAAGAAGTTCCAGCTGAGGATGGTGGAGAAAGCAAAGAAGAGCAGGCAGATGGCCACAAAAACACTGCCAATGCCATTTCCAAACACACTGGAGAAAGCCAGTTGGGCCATGTTGGTCTGACTGATTCCCTCAGCTGCCCCAGAAGCAAGAGGACCATCCCCAGCGTAGAGGGTGGAGATGACCACCAGAGCGGTCATGGTGAGAACCAGGAAAGTGTCAATGAAGACGCCCACCATGGCCACTACACCCTGGTCATGGGGCTTTTCTACCTTTGCCATGGCATGGGCATGTGGAGTGGAACCCATCCCAGCTTCGTTAGAGAACAGCCCCCGCTTGACACCCTGGCTGATGGCAATCTTGATGGCGTAACCGATGCCACCACCGATGATAGCGTTGGGGAAAAAGGCATACTTGAAAATCATGCCGAAGGTTTCTGGGAGATAAGGCAGACGCAAAAGCAACAGGACCAAACCGCCCAGCAGGTAAAGAACAGCCATGATGGGGACAAGCTTTTCTGTCACAGAGGCTACCCGCTGCACACCACCCAAGAAGACAAAGGCCGCAGCAGCAGCCACCAGCAGGCCAATGATCCAGGCGGGGATGCCAAAGGCATTGCTGCAAGTCTCCCCGATGGAGTTGGACTGGACCATGCAGCCGATGAATCCCAAGGCCAAAGTGATGGCCACGGCAAAGAAGCCAGCCAAGAAGGAGCCGAATTTGCCTCGGAAAGCCCGCTTGATGTAATAGACAGGACCGCCGTCCACAGAACCGTCCTCATGGACTACGCGAGTCTCCTGGGCCAATACGGCCTCAGCATAGATGGTGGCCATCCCGAAAAAGGCGATGATCCACATCCAGAAGATTGCCCCAGGGCCACCCACCAGGATGGCGCTGCAAGAGCCGATGATATTTCCGGTACCGACTTGAGCGGCGATGGCGGTGGTTAGAGCCTGGAAGGAACTCAAGCCGCCCTTTTGCTTTCCGCCGCGCATAGAGAAGCCGCCGAATACCCGGCGCATACCCTCTCCGAAGCAGCGGACCTGCACAAAGCGGGTTCGGATGGAGAAGAAGAGGCCGGTTCCAACCAAAAGGATTACGAGAATATAGTCGGATAGGTAGAAGTTGATGGTTTGTACGATGTTTTGCAATGTTTCCATGGCGAAAGCCTCCAGAAGTAAAATAAAAAGAGCTACCGAACAATTTCGGCGGCTCTGGAGACGAACGTACAGCCATCCTTTTACAACGATGGTCTGCTCTGTCCTTTTGCCTGAGAGATTCGGTGATGTCACCTTGCACCTTCGGCACTCAAAAATGAGATTCTCCAGAGGTCCCTCCACCTCCAGTTTCCCCAACGGGATTCTCAAGGTTTCATCGGGCGCTATTCGATTGTACAGTACTTCGGCACTTAGGATAGCACGGTGTACAGAGAAAAGCAACCATGGGGCAGAAGAAAAAATGACAAATTTCCTGCATAAAAATCGTACAAAAAGTAGAAAATGGAAAAATAAAAATGACAAAATGTTTCTATTTATAGGTAAAATCCGCAACAGAAGAGGGAAAAATGATTGGATGATAGATTGATTTCCTGGAAACGGCACGATAATTGTGAACCAATTATTTATTTTGGTTGACAATAGAAGGCTTGCATGATACACTGCTTCTGAAAGAAAGGAGAGTAGAAACGCATGGAAGCAGAGAAAACAAAAAATTTGATGATATGTTCGCTTTTCGTTTCGCTGATCGCGGTGGGCGCATTTATCCGAGTTCCTGTACCAGTTGTTCCATTTACCTTGCAGTTTTTATTTACCACGATGGCAGGACTGCTGCTGGGTGGAAAACGCGGCGCCATTTCAGTCGGTGTCTACATCGCCATGGGACTGTTGGGATTTCCGATCTTTACCGAAGGCGGCGGCTTGGCGTATGTGTTAAAACCAACCTTTGGATACCTCATTGGATTTGCAGTGGGTGCGTATGTAACAGGCACCATTGCCAATCACGGGACCCATCTGAGTTACAGGCGTTTGCTCATCGCAAACTTCACTGGCTTGGCAGTTGTCTATGTTTTCGGTATGGTCTATTATGCCCTAATTAGTGATTTTTACCTTGGCAATCCAATCGGGTTATGGCCGTTGTTCCTGTACTGCTTTATTTTGGCTGTACCAGGTGATGCTGCACTTTGTATCCTGGGGGCCATTCTTGGGAAACGATTGATTCCCATTGTGCAAAAGAAGCAAAAGGCAAAGGAGACATCATGGATCTAGAACAATTGACCAATCAAGTTTTGCGTGGCGCACAGGTGAGTAAACAAGAAGCAATGTTTCTTTCCACACAACCGCTAGAAGCGCTTTGTGAACAGGCTGACAAAATTAGAAAACAGTTTTGTGCAAATCAATTTGATATCTGCACAATTATAAACGCAAAGAGTGGACGCTGTTCCGAAAATTGTAAGTTCTGTACGCAATCTTCCCATCATAACACCAATGCACCAGCGTATCCTCTGTTGTCCACGGAGGAAATAGTAGCCCATGCAAAACGGAACTGCGAACAAGGTATCCTGCGCTATTCTATCGTGACCTCCGGCAAGGGGCTGTCTGATGCAGAAGTGGATGACGTGTGTGAAGCCATTCGGAAAATAAAAGAAGAAGTCGGAATTTTTGTCTGTGTTTCACTGGGACTGCTCAAAGAACCGCAGTTCCGAAAGTTGAAGGAAGCGGGAGCATCCAGAGTACACAACAATCTTGAAACTTCTCAGAAGAACTTTTCCAATATTTGCACCACACACACCTTTGCGGACAAAGTGGCAACCATTCGTGCAGCGCAAACAGCAGGACTCTCTGTGTGCAGCGGCGGCATCATGGGGATTGGAGAAACCATAGAAGATCGGATTGATCTGGCGCTGAGCCTGCGGGAGTTGGGGATCAAAAGTGTCCCAATCAATCTGCTGAACCCTATTCCAGGGACACCCGTTGAACATCATGCAAAATTAACACAGGAAGAGATGCGGCGGATTGTTGCTGTGTATCGCTTCATTCTTCCTTCTGCATCGATTCGTCTTGCAGGCGGCAGGGGGTTGCTCCCTGATAAGGGGAAAAGTTGTTTTACGTCTGGTGCAAATGCTGCCATTTCCGGTGATATGCTGACAACCGCAGGCATTTCTGTCCAAGCGGACATGCAGATGCTAAAAGAACTTGGATATGAGGCAAAGCTTTGCCATGAGTAAAAAATTATTTATTACCGGAACAGGGACAGAGATCGGAAAGACTTACATAACGGGGTTGATCCTGAAAAAAGTCGCGGAAAATCAGAAAAGTGCTGCCTATTATAAGGCAGCAATGAGTGGAAATGTTCGCAGTATGGATGGAAGTTTGGTTCCTGGTGACGCATTGTTTGTAAAAACGATCTCTGGAATAGCGCAGCCAATGGAGGAAATGTGTCCTTACCTCTATGAAACGGCGGTATCTCCACATTTGGCATCTCGTATCGAGGGAAACCCTGTTGTTTTGGATAACGTGCTGCGAGCGTTTGATCGGGTTTGCAGGGACTATGATTATGTCACCGTAGAGGGTTCTGGCGGAATCCTTTGTCCTTTGCGGTTTGATGAGCAGATCATCCAGCTAGAAGATTTTATTCGTGCCCGCAGCCTGAACTGTTTGATGGTTGCAGATGCGGGACTTGGAACGATCAATTCGGTTGTGCTTACGGCGGAATATATGAAATACCATCATATCCCGGTAAAAGGGATTCTTTTCAACCACTACGAACCGGGCAACATTCTTCATGAAGACAACAAGTTGATGTGTGAGGCTATGACTGGGTTGAAGGTCCTTGCCTGTGTAAAAAAAGGAGACCTGGATCTAACACTTCCGTTGGAAGCTTTGGAGGCACTTTACGAATAGAGAAAGAAGGAGTCGAGATGATTTGGTATCCGTATCAGCAGATGAAGACAATGACACCGCCCTATAAAATTGAAAAGGCACAAGGGGTTTATCTGTATACACAAGATCAAAAGCTGATTGACTCGATGGCTTCCTGGTGGAGTGTGATTCATGGCTATCAGCATCCGGTTTTGAACGAGGCCATTACTACACAGCTTGAAAAGTTTGCACATGTTATGTTGGGGGGATTGACCCACGAACCAGTAGAAAAACTTTCTGATAAACTGCAACACTGGCTCCCCGGCGACTTGGATTATTGCTTCTTTTCAGATTCCGGCAGTGTTGCCGTAGAAGTGGCACTTAAAATTGCGTTGCAATATTACATGAATCGAGGAGAAACCCAGCGCACTATGGTGTTGGCGCTGGAACATGCCTACCATGGGGATACCTTCAAAACCATGGAGGTAGGTGATGATGAGGATTATCACTTCGTGCTGCATGCGTATGGAAAAAGCAAATCCGTCCTTCATATTCCCACAAAAATAGGGGCCTTGGAAAAGGCGTTTGCAGAGTATCATGATCGCCTCAACTGCTTTATTGTGGAACCTTTGCTGCAAGGAGCGGGTGGTATGCGGATGTATGACGTTTCCTTTTTAAAACGGGCTAGAGAGCTTTGTGATACATACGGTGTGCTGCTGATTTTTGATGAGGTTGCCACAGGGTTTGGGCGAACTGGGAATCGCTTTGTTGCGGATCTGGTTTTACCGGATCTTCTTGTCCTTGGCAAGGCATTAACAGGGGGCTATCTTGGCCATGCTGTCACCGTGGCCAACCATAAGGTCTATGAGGGATTTTATGACGAGAATCCTGCCCATGCCCTGATGCATGGCCCTACCTTTATGGGAAATGCGCTGGCATGTAGTGTTGCATTAAAATCAATTGAACTATTTGAGAGTCAGGATGATATGTCCCGCATCCGTCGCATTGAAGAAATTACATACCGTGAACTGGCAGGATTTTCTGATCCTCGCATCAAGGAAATACGGATCATGGGCGGCTGCGTATGTATCGAAGTGTATGATGCCGAAACGATAAAAGGATATCAGGCATTTGCCTATGCGCGAGGGGTATTCAGCCGACCATTTTTAAATATCATGTATGCTATGGTTCCTTATGTGATTGAAGAAGAGGAACTTGTTCAGGTTTTATGCACGATGAAGGAATGGTTCAGAAGGTAATGGGTCAAAGAGAGAAGGGTTCTGTGGAATCCTTCTCTTTCGTTATCTCCACCATGTGCAATCAGGGCGCTGGACATTCTGGGGCTGGAGATGGGACAAAGTGGATGTTTTTGCCCCCAGCAAGGAGGCGCTATTTTCTGGGCAGGGAGACACACTCTGTTACTTGGACCTGATAGCTGCGACCAGAGCCGTGGGCAGCGAGGTGAAGCTGGAAAAAGACTGGGAGTTCTCGAATGTAGACTTGAAGGCAGTCGGGAAAGACTGTAATACACTCAATCACTTCATCCAGCACACAGCCCCCTCCAGAGAGTTCTTCCTTCAACAAAGTCAGGATCTCCTGTCTTTGCTGGCTGCTGGCCTCCAGGCGCTGTGTCTGACCATTCAGTTGGTCCAGTCTGGCCTGAAGCCGGTGGTTTTCCTCCTGGCATCGCTGGTTCTGCTGTTTCCACTCTTCCTTAGAAATCGTGCGATCCAAGAACGCATCTAAAGCGCGTTCGCGGCGAGCGTTTTGATGGGCGATGGCCTGTCGGAGGGTTTCGGATTCTTCCTGGATGTTCCGAACAGAGGTGTGGAGCGCTTTTAGGGAAGACAAGACCTCTTCTATGATCTCTTTGTGATTTAACGGCAAAAGACCTAGAACGTGACAGGCAGCTGTCTCAATCCAGGCAGCACTGATCCCTTTGATTTGGCAGTTGGCAGCACCACGGCCTGATGAGGCACTGCCTCGACAGACAAAGCGCCGGTAGACGTTTCCATTTTTCCGGCGGGTGGTTTTGACGGTGAACGTCTTACCACATAGGCCGCAAATCACCTTGCCGGAATACCAGTGACGAGCGGAAAAGCGTTTGCCATCTGCGGTCAGTCCCCGTCGGCGGGTCAGTTCTTCCTGGACGGCTTGAAAAGTCTCCTGGCTGATGATGGCCTCGTGATGGTTCCGCAGCAACATCTGAGGTTGGCTGCCGTCGTTGGGGACTTTTCGGTGGGTTAGGTGATCGGTGGTGATATACTTGTGCTGGAGCAGATCCCCAGTGTACTTTTCGTTTCGCAGAATACGCAGGACCTCTGTGGAGGACCAAAGTCCCCCAGGGCCTAGGGGGGGAGGAATCCCCGCTTGATTCAGCTCACGAGCGATCACATGGGAGCCTTTGCGTTCAACTAGGAAGTTGTGGTATATCGCTCGCACAACCGCAGCCTGCTCAGGGACCACCGTCAGCTGCCCATCAGAGAGCCGGTACCCTAACAAGGAGTTGTTGCCAAAGACGATGCCTCTCTTCATAGCCTGCGCCTGCCCCCATCGGGTACGCTGGGAGATTTTTCGGGATTCCTCTTGGGCGACACTGGCCATGATGGTCAGGCGGAACTCTCCATCCTCTTCTCTGGTGTCAATGCCGTCGTTGAGGAAGCGGATTCCGACGCCCAATTCCTTTAATGTTCGGGTGATGGAGAGGGTATCCACGGTGTTTCGGGCGAAACGGGACACTTCTTTGGTGAGGATCAGGTCGATCTGGCCAGCTTTGGCCAGTTGGATCATGTGGAGGAACTGGGGGCGCTGTGCGATGGAGGTTCCAGAGAGCCCCTCATCGGCAAAAACCCCTGCCATCACCCAGTCGTTTTTTTCGCGAATATATTGGGAGAAAAAAGCGCGTTGCGTTTCTAAGGAGTTGAGCTGATCCTCTTTGTCCGTAGAGACCCGGCAGTAGGCGGCTACCCGAAGAGGATATTTCGTGTCAGAGTGCATGGGATACCTCTGGGAAAATCAGATAGGGGATGGGTAAGGTGCACAGAAATGCGATGTTGCAAGAGAGAGATCCTGTTGCAGTGGTCATACTCTGCCTCACTTTCAGCTGGGTTTGTATCCTCTTGAAAGGTATGCAGAAAGGGGTGGGGTGAATGCTTCGTGTTTGTCGGTCCGATCCCATCAGCGCTCCCCACTGCGGAGGGGGCAGTGCAGGTGGCCATGGAAAAACTCCCCTTTACTTTACACAGTGCCAGGGTACTGATCCTGGGTTTTGGCAGGGTGGGAAAGTTGACTGCACATCGAATGGGTGCCTTGGGTGCCAAGGTAACGGTGGCTGCCAAAGCCTATGAAGATCTTGCCTGGGCTGCGGCCTATGGCAATGAGACGGTTCGACTGGAGGATTTGGGCTGTGAGTTGGGAGGGTTTGATCTCATTGTCAACACCATCCCCGCCTTGGTTTTGGATCGGCAGCGGCTGCGTTGGGTGACACCGAAGGCGTTCCTGTTGGATCTGGCTTCAGCTCCTGGTGGGATAGAACGGCTGGCGGCAGAAGAATTTGGTCTGCGGGTACTTTCAGCCCCTGGCTTGCCAGGTCGGACAGCTCCGGTGACGGCGGCGGCAGCCATTC
>JAHHRP010000029.1 GCA_020025735.1 Evtepia sp. | reverse complement strand
GCACGCATCTTCTCAGAGATCGCCAGACCGGCAGCATCGTCACCAGCGCGGTTGATCTTGTAACCGGAGGACAGCTTCTCCAGGTTCTTAGACAGAGAGGATGTGTTGGTGTTGTAGTTGCGATAGGCGTTCATCGCCATAATATTGTGCTGAATTCTCATAATGCAATTCCTTTCGTCATTCGCCGGACTTATCCTTCAGTCCGGGCCGTGGGTGGATGGGTGCCTCGCTGGCCCGTAGCCGGCCGGGCAGGCCGCGAAATTCCCTGGGATGTTTATTTCAAACAGAACCACCATTCTTTCGGCGTTTCTGACTGAAATCTTTTTTTGTAAGCGGCGTTTGTTCCAGCCGCTGGATACAGGACGGGGTTGCATTCTCCCGCTCAAAGAGTTTTTCTCGGGAAATCACCAGCTCCTTTGGGGCTTCGATCCCCACGGAGTAGACGGAACCCGTCTTGAAAAATTTCACGACGATATCCGGCCCGATGGTGATGTATTCTCCGTTTCGCACTGCCAATGTCAACATTGCGTTTCCCTCCAATCCTTGAGGTGGTATTGCTCCCATAATTTTGAAAGGTGTACTTTTGTATAATTAGACAAAAAGCAAAAATTGTGCAAAAAACATCTTATTTTTCCAGAAAAATTGTCGAAAAAACAAGTGAAGAGATTCAAAAAGAGCCGTTTCAAAAAAGTACACTTTTTTGAAACGGCCCTTTTTGGTGGATTTCTGGGCTTTTTAGGATGTTGTATGAAAGCAGGGAAAGAGATGGGATTCAAGTTGTGATAACAGCGCATTGCTAAGCCTGTTTTCAAAAAATAGTAAGGGAACCATCAAAAAGCCCCTTGTTTTCCTGAATGGAAAACAAGGGGCTTCTCGTGTGTCACGAAAAATGGCGGTATGTTTCATCAATCTGGATAGAGGGAAGGCGTAGGGGTGAGAGATCAGCGGACCACCAATGCATCGCTGACACAATCCACAGTAAGGGTGCTGCCTGGGGCCACCTCATCGGCGATCATCTTTCGGCCCACCAGGGTTTCCACCGTGTGCTGGAGGAAGCGGCGCAGAGGCCGGGCACCGTAGAGGGGATCATAGCCGTTGTCAATGAGGTACGTCTTGGCGGCAGGGGTAAGGACAACATGGAGCTGTTTGTCAGCCAGCCGCTTGTTCAGCCCCGCAATAAGCAGATCCACAATGGCAGTGATGTTCTCTTTGGTCAGAGGCTTGTAGCAGACCACTTCATCCAAACGGTTGAGGAATTCCGGCCGGAAGGACTGTTTCAAAAGCTGGTCTACCTGAACCTTGGCCTCGTCAGAGATTTCACCCTGATCGTTGATCCCTTCCAGCAAGTATTGAGAGCCAAGGTTCGAGGTCAGGATCAGGATGGTGTTTTTGAAGTCCACAGTCCGGCCCTGGCTGTCGGTGATGCGCCCATCGTCCAGCACTTGCAGGAGGATGTTAAACACATCTGGGTGGGCTTTCTCGACTTCGTCAAAGAGGACCACGGAGTAGGGCTTGCGCCGGACCGCTTCGGTCAGCTGCCCGCCTTCTTCATAGCCCACATAGCCGGGAGGGGCACCGATGAGGCGGGAGACGGAGAATTTTTCCATATACTCAGACATATCAATCCGCACCAGATTGCGTTCCGAGTCAAACAGTGCTTCTGCCAGGGTTTTGGCCAGTTCCGTCTTGCCCACACCTGTGGGGCCTAGGAAGAGGAAAGAACCAATGGGTTTATCCGGGTCGGCGATCCCTGCCCGGCTGCGGAGGATGGCCTCGGAAACCAGCCGCACGGCTTCCTCTTGCCCCACCACCCGCCGGTGGAGAATGTCTTCCAAATGGAGGAGTTTTTCCCGTTCTCCCTCCATGAGTTTGGCGACGGGGATGCCTGTCCAGCGCTCAATGATCCGGGCGATCTCTTCCTCGGTTACTTTGTCTCGCAGCAGGGAATGGGCTTTGCTGTCTGCGGCGATCTGTTCCTCGGCCTCCAACGCCTTGCGTAAGGAGGGAATTTTGCCGTATTGCAGTTCGGCTGCGCGGTTTAGATCGTACTCGCGCTGGGCTTTTTCCAGTTCGGCGTTGGCGCTTTCCAGATCTGCGCGGAGCTGCTGGACTTTGCCGATGGCATCCTTTTCGTTGTCCCACTGGGCTTTCTTGGCCTTAAATTCCTCTCGCATATCCGACAGCTCTTTCTGGATCTCTGCCAGATGCTCCTGGGAAAGACGGTCGGTTTCCTTTTTCAAGGCAGCTTCCTCGATCTCGTGCTGGATGATCTTTCGCTGGATGACATCCAGCTCCGTGGGCATGGAGTCGATCTCTGTGCGGATAAGGGCACAGGCTTCGTCAATGAGGTCGATGGCCTTGTCAGGCAGGAACCGGTCGGTGATGTAGCGGTTGGAGAGGGTAGCCGCAGCAATAATGGCTCCGTCCTGGATTTTTACGCCGTGAAAGACCTCATAGCGTTCTTTTAGACCGCGGAGGATGGCAATGGTGTCCTCTACCGTAGGTTCGTTGACGGTGACGGGCTGGAAGCGGCGTTCCAAGGCGGCGTCTTTTTCGATGTATTGGCGGTACTCATTGAGGGTGGTGGCCCCAATGCAGTGCAGTTCTCCGCGAGCCAACATGGGTTTTAGGAGGTTGCCTGCGTCCATGGCGCCCTCGGTCTTGCCGGCGCCGACGATGGTGTGCAGCTCGTCGATAAAGAGGAGGATGTTCCCCTCGGATTTTTTTACTTCGTTGAGGACGGCTTTTAGGCGCTCCTCAAATTCCCCTCGATACTTGGCACCGGCCACCAAAGCACCCATATCCAGGGCAAAGATGGTTTTGTCTTTCAGGGAAGCGGGGACGTCACCCTTGACGATCCGCTGGGCCAGCCCTTCGGCAATGGCGGTCTTGCCCACACCGGGTTCCCCGATGAGGACAGGGTTGTTTTTGCTTTTCCGGCTCAGGATGCGGATGACATTGCGGATCTCGTCATCCCGACCAATGACTGGGTCCAGCTTATTCTGGCGGGCCCGTTCCACCAGATCGGAGCCATATTTTTTCAGGGCGCCATAGGTTTCCTCAGGGTTGTCGGAGGTCACCCGCTGATTGCCTCGCACGGAGGTGAGGGCTTGTAAGGCGCCTTCCCGGGTGATGCGGTAGTCAGAAAAGAGCTGGGACAGGGCGCGGTCGGCGGTGTCCAGCAGGCCCAGGAAGAGATGTTCCACGGAGGTGAAGTCATCCTTCATCTCCCCGGCAATTTTTTCGGCCCGGCTGAGGGCTTTTTCTGTTTCGCCGGAGATATAGATTCTTCCTGGCTCATGGCCGGAAGAGGAGACCCTGGGCTGGCGTTCCAGCAGGTCCTTTGCGGCGGCCTGGAGAGAGGGGACGGTGATTCCCATTCCTGCCAGGAGCTGGGGGATCAGCCCCTCAGCATCCTGAAGCAAGGCCCAAAGCAGGTGGATCTGTTCGATCTGGGGATTGCCGTATTCTTGTGCGATCTCCTGGGCCGTGCGGATGGCTTGGGCAGATTTCTGGGTCAGTTTTTCAGCATTCATAGAGAAAGTCACTCCTTTCCGGGGTGGTACAAAGCGCAAAAGGAACACGAAGGAATGTGGCAAAAGGCGCCGGCGACATCACCGGCGCCCTGCCTCAATAGGATACCTGCAAAGGAACGAGGAGAGAGAACGTCTTGTCAGGGAAACTGTGATCAGAGATGCACTCAGCCAATGGCGATCTGCCGGGCCTGAGGCACAACGGGTGCCAACTTTGGCAAGGTCAGTGCCAGAATGCCGTTCTGATAGGTGGCAGAGATGGCGTTCTCGTCGATGCCGCTGACATCAAACGTACGGGAGAAGGACCCATACCGCCGCTCCCGGCGGATGTAGTCGCCCTTGTCGTCCTTCTTTTCCTGGGTTTCTTTGTGTTCTGCTTTGATGGTCAAGATGCCTTCTTTCAGTTCCAGGGAGATATCCTCCTTGTCAAAGCCGGGGAGTTCTGCCTCCAGCAGGAACTGATTTCCCTGGTCCCGGATGTCCGTACGGAAGGCGGGCAGGTTGGCGTTGGTGTTGTTGAAGAACTTCTTTTCAAAGTTGTCGAACAGGTCGAACAGGTTCTCGTCGCGGCGGTCAAAAGGAATCATACCAAACATCATAAAACGCTCCTTCATAGTGATCTATTCGGGTCGGATGCCGACAGGGCCGGGTCCGACGGGTGTACATAAAACTTGCAGTCTTTTGACGGGAGTGCTTGCCATTTCCCCAGGTATTCCCGGAGATCTCCTGTCTACGGGGGATATCCTACTGCGATTTTATGAACAAATCTCGGTAAAAGTATGTCTAAACTGTAAATATTAGCAGTCTTACATTGAGAGTGCTAATATTTGCCCCGCCGACACCCAACAGGAAGAGTCTATGCCAACCAGAGGAAAGGGATTCCCCCCAGATGGGAACTATGCTATAATGGCCCAAAGCGTGAGAGAGGACGAGCCTCTGGCCCGGTGCCGGGGACTGCGCCCGTCTTTCCTATGTTACCCAGAATGGAAGGATTGATACGACATGATTCAGTTATCCCAGAGAATGGTAGCCCTTGGCACAGACCGGTCAGAGATCCGAGAAGCGTATGCCTTTGCCCAGATGAGGGCCGCAGAGGTGGGAGCGGAAAAAGTAGACGATTTCTCCATCGGCAACCCCAGTGTCCCTGCGCCGGCCACCGTAGCAGAGGCGGTCCACCAGTTGGTCGATACGGTGGACCCCATAAAACTCCACGGTTATACCCCGGCACAGGGGGACGCAGCGGTTCGGCAGGCACTGGCAGAGGACCTCAACCGTCGCTATGGCACAAAGTATCCTGCCGACAGCCTTTATCTCACCGCCGGGGCAGCGGGGGCACTGAGCTGCGTGCTGGCGGCACTGGGTTGTCCGGGAGATGAATTTTTGACCTTTGCCCCTTATTTTCCAGAGTATAAGGTGTTTGTGGAGAGTGCCGGGGGAACCCTGACGGTGGTGCCAGCAAATATCGAGGATTTTCAAATCGACTTTGCCGCCTTTTCCGCCGCGCTCACCCCGGCGGTGAAAGGGGTCCTCATCAACAGCCCCAATAATCCTACGGGGGTGGTCTATTCAGAGGAAACCATCCGTCGCCTGGCAGAGACCTTGACCGAAAAATCCAGAGAATATGGTCATCCCATTTGGCTCATCTCCGACGAGCCGTATCGGGAGATCGTCTATCAGACCCAGCCGCTGCCCTGGGTGCCCAGCTGGTATGACAACACACTGGTGTGTTATTCGTATAGTAAATCCCTCTCTCTGCCCGGTCAGCGCATCGGTTATGTGCTGGTGCCCCCCCAGGTCCAGGAGGCAGAACTGGTCTATGCGGCGGTATGCGGTGCAGGACGGGCGCTGGGTTATGTGTGCGCGCCTAGTCTCTTTCAGTTGGTGGCAGCCCAGTGCGCTGGGCAGACGGCAGAACTGGCTGTCTATCGCCGGAACCGGGATCTGCTTCTGGATGCCTTGCGGGAGATGGGCTATACCTGTGCCCAGCCAGATGGGGCCTTTTATCTCTTCCCCCGGACCCCAGAGCCGGATGCGGCGGCGTTTTGTCAGCGGGCCAGGAAGTATGATCTCATTCTGGTTTCCGGGGATAGCTTTGGTTGTCCGGGGCATGTGCGAATCTCCTACTGTGTGCCCACAGAGCAGATCCAGCGGGCGCTGCCCAAGTTCCAAGCACTGGCCAAGGAGTACGGCTTAATCAAATAAGACGGTGGCAGGAAAGAATCCTTGCTGCCATGGAGGAACGGCCCTCCCGTCCGCCAAGGGGTGGGGGAGGGCCGTTTGCTTTGTTTGGAGGCACTTAAGAAAAACTTAATCTCTTGCCACATTGTTTCTTAAAGGGTCATTCGATATGATACATTCAGGAGGGGACGGATATGTATAACATCTTAGTCTGTGATGACGAAAAGGACATTGTGTCAGCGCTGACCATTTACCTGACGACTGGCGGGTATCGGGTGTTTCCTGCTGGTGACGGGGTAGAGGCGCTGTCGCTCCTGGAGCGAGAGGACATCCATCTGGTTCTGCTGGATGTCATGATGCCAAAGATGGACGGGATCTCTGCCCTGGCTAAGATTCGGGAGCGGTCCAACGTGCCGGTGATCTTCCTTACGGCCAAATCCGAGGATATGGACAAGATTCAGGGGCTGAATTTGGGGGCTGATGACTATGTGACCAAACCCTTTAACCCTGTGGAGCTGCTGGCCCGGGTGAAGTCCCAGCTGCGGCGGTATCTCCAACTGGGGGGCGGCTCGGTCAAGCCCACTGCTTTGCGTCTGGGGGGCATCACGCTGGATGACCGGACCAAGGAGGTTATGCTGGACGGAGACGTTGTCTCGCTCACCCCACGGGAGTATGAGATCCTCCGCCTGCTCATGGAAAGTCCGGGCACCGTCTTTTCTCCGAAGCGGATTTACCGAGCTGTATGGGGGGAGGAACCGTATGGGGTGGAAAATGCCGTAGCGGTTCACATCCGTCATCTCCGGGAAAAACTGGAAATCAACCCCTCGGATCCTCGCTACATTAAGGTTGTTTGGGGACAGGGGTACAAGATGGAAGGAGGGAAACCATGACAGGAAAGCAGCCCAAAGGTTGGGCAAAGGTTCTGGCTTGGGTGTTGGTGTTGGTGGGCTTTACGGTCTGTGTTACTTGCGGCGGACAGGCGCTTTGGTTGGCCCAGCAGGGAGGCTATACGAACTATGGCCCCCGGCAGCTGATGGAGCAGGGGGAACAGGAATTGCTGGAGGATCGGCTGGAGGGATTGGTTTCGGTTTACGAAAGCAGCCAGAGAAACGGCACAAGCATGGAACTGACCGGGCGTCTGCGGGACAATAACTTCTTTTTCACCATCAAGACCCCCTCTGGAGCTACGCTTCTGGCCAGTGAGGAGCAGGGAGAGTATCGAGAGAAAATGACTTGGCAAGGGGAGGTTTTGGGGAAACAGACGGAAGAAACCATCACCCGGTATTACGCCACACCGGAGGCGCGGGAGCAAGGGATGGAACAGCTGCGCCAGAAGTATGATGATATCTATAATGTGGACTATTACGACACGGTGTCCGATCCCCAAGACAGGGTCATAGAGTCAAGCGAACCGGCAGCAGAAGGCCGGTATGTTCTGCAGGCGGAATGTGTGACCTATGGTCCTGCGGTGTCTGTGGAGGTTACAGGGTATCTGCGGCAAGATCTTGAGGCAAACGGCGGCGATATTTATGGCAAACTCATGACCCTGACACAACTGAGTGAGTACCGTTATTCGATCGCGACAGCCGCTCTGATTGGAGGCGTCCTAGGGGCGCTGGGCCTGATCTATCTGGTGAAAAACGCTGGGCGCAGTGCCAAGCGGCCAGGGGAAGTGATGCGGACTGCGCTGGACCGCGTCCTGCCCCTGGATCTTCTGGCTGTGCTGGCGGTGGTGGTGATTCTGCCCTCGATTGCCAGCTTAGACACGGGACCAAATGAAAAAGGGCTGATCCCGCTGAATGATATTCTGCTTTCTCTGGTGGTTGTGGCCTTGCTGGTGACGGGCCTGCTGTCTTTTGTGCGCCAGGAAAAGACGGGGGAGTGGAAGAAAACGCTGCTCTGCCGCCGTCTGATCCGTCCTGCCACCGCTGCTTGGCGGAAGGGCAAGGATGTGGTGTGCCGGACAGCGGGAAAACTCCCGCTGTTCTGGGTGGCAGGGCTGGGCTTCCTTGGTCTGTGCTTTTTGGAGGGCCTGTGTCTGCTGGCGACTTATTACGGCAATGGCGTGTTGTTGCTTTGGCTGCTTCTCAAGGCAGGCGAAGGGTGTCTGCTGATCTACCTGGTGCTGGCCATGCGGGAACTACAGACAGGGGCGCATCATCTGGCTGCGGGCCAGCTGGAATATCAGGTGCCTACGGATCGTCTGATTGGGCCGTTCCGGGCCCACGGAGAGGATTTGAACAATATCCGACAGGGGATTCAGCATGCAGTGGAGGAACAGATGAAGTCCGAGCGGATGAAGACGGAACTCATTACCAATGTCTCCCACGACATCAAGACACCGCTGACATCCATTGTGAACTATGTGGATTTGCTGAAGAAGGAGCCGATGCCCGATGAGCAGGCCAAACAATATCTGGAAGTGCTGGACCGTCAGTCGGCCCGCCTGAAAAAGCTCACCGAGGATCTGGTAGAGGCATCCAAAGCCTCCACAGGGAATCTGACGGTAGACTTGCAGCCCACAGATGTCAATGTGCTGCTGACCCAGACGGTGGGGGAGTATGAGGAAAAGCTGTCGGAGCGGGACCTGACGTTGGTCCTCACCCCTGCGGAGTCCTCGCCCAAAATTTCTGCGGACGGACGGCTGTTGTGGCGGGTGTTTGAAAATCTATTCAGCAACATTCAAAAATACGCGCTGCCGGGGACGCGGGTCTATCTCACCTGTGAGGCGACGGCAGAACAGGTCAGCATTGCCTTTCGCAACATCTCGGCGACCCCCCTGAACATCTCTGCCCAGGAGCTGATGGAGCGGTTTGTCCGGGGGGATGCCTCCCGGAACACCGAAGGCAGCGGGTTGGGGTTGTCGATTGCCCGCAGTCTGACCCAGATACAAAAAGGGGACTTTTCCCTGACCATTGATGGGGATTTGTTCAAAGCGATCCTAACATTTCCCCGGTTGTCCTGAGGGTTTGATCCTCCTGCCCTGGCCTTGTGCTTGGGTGGGAGGATTTCTTTTTGGAAGGAGAGAGAAGGGAAAGAAATTTTTTTGCTGTCTTGACGGGAATGGTTGGGTGGGGCTATACTTAAAAAAATTCCCTTCCAGTGCCGCCGGTCCCTCCGGCTTCTTTTTTTATCAGGAGGGTTGGGCGGGGTCTGTGAGAAGGTTCCGCGAAAGGAGAAACGCGACGATGAAGAAAGTGATAGGGGTGGCATTGATCCTGGTGGTGGTTCTGTTTGCCTTGCCCTTTGTACTCAACCGATCGGAGGAGGAACAGCCTGCCCCTCAAGAGGAACTCACGTTAGCCGACAGCGGTCACAAACTGCGGGTGAGGGGGAGTGACGGACAAGTGACCGAGATGGACCTGAACCAGTACTTATGGGGGGTGGTGGCAGCAGAGATGCCTGCCTCTTTTGAGCAGGAAGCGCTGAAGGCCCAGGCGGTGGCTGCCCGGACCTATGCGCTAAACAAAGGCCCCACCAGCAAACATCCCGATGCCGATCTGTGTACCGACTACGCCTGCTGTCAGGCATGGATTTCTCGAGAAAAAGCGGCGGCCAACTGGGGTGACAACGCCGCAGCGTATGCCAACAAGATCACCAAGGCGGTGGCTGAGACAGGCAATCAGGTCATTCTGTATCAAGGGCAGCTCATCGATGCTGTGTTCCACTCCTCTTCGGCTGCAGCGACCAAGGATGCGGTGGAGGTGTGGGGCAACAGTGTGCCCTATTTACGAAGTGTGACTTCTCCTGAGGGGGAAGGGGTCCCGAATTTTGAGAGCCAGGGGATATTTACGCCCCAGGAGTTTAAAGAGGCATTTGTGAAAGCCCGGCCTGAAGCTGTTTTGGAGGGAGAGCCTGCTGGATGGGTGGGAGAGATCCAGCGCACCGAGAGTGGGAGTGTACATGCTGTCACCATTGGAGGAGTCACGGTCAGCGGGGCGCAAGCCCGACAGATTTTCTCCCTGCGCTCGGCTACCTTTGATCTGGAGTACGATGGAGCATCCTTCGTCTTTACGGTTACTGGGTTTGGTCATGGGGTGGGCATGAGCCAGTATGGTGCCGATGCCATGGCCGCGGAAGGGAAAGGATATGCAGAGATCCTCCAGCACTATTACACCAACGTGACGGTGGAGGAGTGCCCGGCGGAACTGTTGTCTCGGTGAGGTGCTGCCAATGATTCGAGCATTGTTGTGGGATTTAGACAATACCTTACTGGATTTCCCTGCTGCAGAGCGCATTGCGCTGCAAGCCACCTTTGCAGACTTTGGTCTGGGGCCTTGCTCAGAGGAACAGGTGGCCCGGTTTTCTGCGTTAAACATTGGGTGGTGGCAACGGCTGGAGCGGGGAGAGATCACCAAGGCAGAGCTTCTGACCGGTCGTTTTCTGGCGTTTTTTCAGAGGGAAGGCATCTCGTTCTCCAACGGGGAGGCATTTAACGGGGCCTACCAGGATCACTTGGGGGACACCATTATTTTTCTGGATGACAGCTACCGCTTGGTGCAGGATCTCAAGGGAGCGGTGAAGCAGTATGCTGTCACCAATGGCACCCGTCGGGCGCAGGTGCGTAAGTTGGCTAAGTCAGGTCTGGGCGACTTGTTGGACGGGGTGTTCATCTCCGAGGAGATTGGGGCAGAAAAACCCAGTGAGGACTTTTTTCGCCCTGTTCTCCAGGCCATTGGGCCGTATGAGAAGGAGGAACTTCTCCTCATAGGGGACTCTCTTACCAGCGATATGGAGGGGGGGCACCGAGCGGGGATTCCCAGCTGCTGGTATAATCCCAAAGGACTGCCGAAGCCGTCTCACCTGTCCATTCGCTATGACATCCGTCATCTAGATGAAGTTCGCCAGATATTGCAGGGGGTGCCTGTGCAAAAGGGTTGATCGTTTGATACAAGGAAAGGATCTGTCTCTGAGAAAGGGGGACAGGTCCTTTTGTCTTGTGTCGAGGGCTGCATGGAGGGGGAGAAAAAACTTTATTTCCCTATTGACTTTGTGGGTTTTATGTGATATCCTTCAATCAACCTAATAAATTAGTAGGATTTAGAAACGCAAGGAGGTATCTCCATGATATATGTCGACCATGCCGCCACCACTAAGTTGAGCGACACCGCCCTTAAGGCTATGATGCCCTTCTTTACCGAGCATTATGGCAACCCCTCCTCCCTCTACACCATGGGCCAGCAGGCTGCCGAAGCCCTGGAAGGTGCCCGCCGAACCGTTGCAGAATGTCTCCACTGCCGGCGGGATGAAATTTACTTTACCTCAGGAGGAAGTGAGGCAGATAATCAGGCAATCCTTTCCGCCGCCCGCTGGGGGAAGATGCGAGGAAAGACCCATATTATCTCTACAACCTTTGAACACCACGCCGTTCTGCATACCTTGCAGAAGCTGGAAAAAGAAGGGTTTACCGTGACCCTTTTGGATGTCCATGAAAACGGGGTTGTCTCCCCCCAGCAGGTGGCAGATGCCATCACCGACGAGACGTGCCTTGTGACAGTCATGTACGCCAACAATGAGATCGGTACCATTCAGCCCATTGCCCAGATTGGAGAAATCTGCCGGGCACATAAAGTGACCTTCCATACAGACGCCGTTCAGGCGGTGGGACATCTGGCCATTGATGTAGTGGCAGAGAACATTGATATGCTCTCTCTTTCAGGCCATAAGTTCCAAGGACCCAAAGGAGTAGGTGCCCTGTATGTCCGCAAGGGTGTGACCTTGTATCCTCTCATTGAAGGTGGTGCCCAGGAGCGCCGGAAGCGGGCAGGCACAGAGAACGTGGCTGGGATTGTCGGTCTGGCCGCGGCATTGAAAGAGGCCTGTGAACACCTGGAAGAGAATGCAGCAAACATCTCTGCCCTGCGGGACAAGCTCATTGCTGGGTTGGAAACCATCCCCCATGGGGCGTTGAACGGCGACCTGACCCACCGGCTGCCAGGGAACGTGAGCTTCTGTTTTGAGGGGATTGAGGGGGAATCGCTCCTGCTCCTGCTGGATGATAAAGGCATCTGTGCCTCTTCTGGTTCTGCCTGTACCTCTGGTTCTCTGGACCCCAGCCATGTGCTGTTGGCGATCGGCCGCCCCCATGAGGTGGCGCATGGCTCTCTCCGCCTGTCCTTGGGTGAGGAGAACACCCCAGAAGAGATCGACGTGCTGATTCGGGAGATCCCACAGGTAGTAGAATATTTGCGTAATATGTCTCCCGTGTGGCGGGATTTGCAGAAAGGAGAACGCAGCTATGTTATACAGTGAGAAAGTAATGGATCATTTCCGCAATCCCCGCAATGTGGGCGTTATCGACCAGGCCGATGGCGTGGGCGAGGTAGGCAACGCCAAATGTGGCGATATTATGAAGATCTATCTGAAGATCGACGGGGATGCCATCTCCGATGTGAAGTTTGAAACCTTTGGCTGCGGCAGTGCCATTGCCTCCAGTTCTATGGCCACAGAGATGATTAAAGGAAAGCCTCTGGAGGAAGTGATGGAACTGACCAACAAGGCAGTGGTTGAGGCGCTGGATGGTCTGCCTGCTCACAAGCTTCACTGCTCTGTGCTGGCAGAGGAGGCGGTAAAGGCCGCGCTGAAGGATTACTACGACAAGAACAATATTGCTTATGATCCCAAGCAGTTCCCCAATGTGGACTGTGCGGGCTGCCATTGACTGAACCACCTCTTCGAGACCTTATGCCCGGCCTTGTGCCGGGCATAAGGTTTTTTAGAAAAGAACAGCATCTCCCAAATCCCAATCAGGGGTTAGGAGATGCTGTTCTTATTTTCCGTGATAGACGACCACCCCATCGGGGCGAAGGGTTTGACTCACTGCGCCTTCTTCTAAGAGAAAGTCTAAGTGGGCCAGAGCCTCGGCGGTAGCAAACCACTTTTGATTCAGAGGGAAATCCTCCCAGGATTTGGCTTGGATATCCCAGGTCATGTGAGAGGCGATCTCATAGGCAGTCAGACCAGGGGCTTGCTGGACAATGCGGAAGGTTTCAGATATCCGATTTCTGTGATGGTCCAAGAGGCTTTGGATGCGTGCGGACAGATCCCCTGTGTGCCGATGGCTGGGGAGGGCCAGCTGGACAGGAAGCAGAGCAATTTTCTGCAAACTCTCCAAATATTGGCCCAGAGAATTGGGGAGGCTTGGCCAGATAGAAATGTTAGGCGTGATATCGAACAGGACGTGATCGGCGGTAAAGAGGATGCCGTGGGAGGCTAGCCACAGGCAGATCTGCCCCGGTGTGTGGCCGGGAACTGCGATGACTTGCAGGGTATATGCTCCAACGGTGAGGGTCTCTCCGTCGGCTACGGGACGATAGTTGGGCAGGTCCAGATCAGGTCCCAGGGTGCGGGCTGGGTTGGTGCGGGTAGTGGTTTGCAATGTCTGGGGAGGGAAGCCTTCCTGGAGAAAACGCTGGTCTAGAAGTGCCCAGTATTTTTCTCCCATGACTCGTCTGGTGAAGGGGGCATCTCCCTGGCCGATGTAAATGGTTCCATCTGCCCCTGCAAACTCTGAGGCAAGGCCGGTGTGGTCGGTGTGGATGTGGGTCAGGAGGATATCCAGCTTGTCCGCAGCGGCTCCGGCCTGTGCTAAACCTTCCTGGATGGCTTGGCGGCAGACGGAAGTGCGAAAGCCTGTGTCAATGAGCAGACTGCGCTCTTTGCCGCGAATGAGGTAGGCATTGAGTTCCCCCAACGGATTTTTGGGCAGGGGGACCGGTAAGCGGAACAGGCCGGGTAAGATTTCCAGCACAGTGTATGGGGCAGAAGGGTCCTCCAGCTGATGGCGTACAGCAGGGGGGATCATGGTTCTTTTCTGGCCTCGCCGACCAAAGCGCTGGCCCCCAGGCGGTCAGCGCCGAGTTCCAGGTAGGCTGCACCATCAGCCAGGGTGCGGATACCACCAGAGGCTTTGACTTTTACACTCTTGGGCAGGTTTTCCCGGAGCAGGGCGACGTCTTCCTGGGTGGCTCCGCCAGTGGAGAAGCCAGTGGAGGTTTTTACATAATCGGCCTCAGCTTTGACGGCGATCTGGCAGAGTTTTTGTTTTTCCAGGTCGGTCAAAAGACAAGTTTCAAGGATGACCTTCAAGGGGCGGCCCAGGCAGGCGGCCTTTACGGCGGCGATTTCTTCTTGCAGGGCTTTCCAGTTTCGGTCTTTGACAAGGCCGAGATTGATGACCATATCAATCTCGCTGGCACCATTTTCCACGGCATCCTTTGTCTCGAAAATTTTGGTAGCCAAAGTATTGTAGCCGTTGGGGAAGCCGATGACGGTGCAGAGTTTCAGGTTGCCTTGGACGTACTCTGCGGCGGGTTTTATATAGGATGGGGGGATGCAGACAGTGGCGCAGCCGAACTCCATCGCCTCGTCGCAGAGGGTCTTGATCTGTTCCCAGGTAGCTTCGGGTTTGAGAAGGGTGTGGTCTACATGACTGAGAATGGTTGCAGTGTCCATAAGGATACTCCTTTTTTTATTTTAAATTCAGTGTAGTACATCATACCTTATTTTTTCCATTGTCTCAAGGGGCAGAGAGAAAAAATCCCGTCTCGGTGCAAGTCCGAGACGGGATAGCGATTAGAAGTCGGAAGAGGAATCGGAAGGAAGTTGTTCTGGGGGCAGCTCTTCTTCTGGGGCCAGCTGTTCTGGGGGCAGCTCTTCTTCCGGGGATAACTCTTCCTGAGAGGGTTCCTCCATGGAGCGGGGGCACATGAGGAAGAAGACGACATCGTTTTCCTGTTTTACGATCATTTCATCGGCCTGGGTGCAGATATTCCACCCCAGATTGGCAGACTGTTCCAGGGTTTGAACGAAGGCTTTGCCATCTGTGTCCGGGTCCAGACGGAAGAGGTAGCCGAGGAAGGGGATGGTGCTGATGAGCGGGGCGAACATGACGCCTTCTTTAAACCCCTGGATCTGGGTGTTTCCAAAGCCCATAAGGGGACCGGGTTCTATGGGGGCGGTGATTCCCTCAAATTCGATGGATTTCTGGGCTAGGATGGCTTGTGCTATGGTGTCCAGGCTTTCTTTGGAGGCAGATTGATACTGGGTTTCAAATTCTTGCAGCAGGGCCTGGCCCAAGGTTTCTGGTTCTTTGGGGGTCTCCTGGCCGCAGGCAGTGAGGGAAAGCAGCAGCGCTGCGGCGAGCAAACAAGCGGTGATGTGACGCATAGGAAATCTCCTTTCAACAGTTCTGCACAGACGATGTCCGGTGTGCGGGAAGCGAGATGGAGTGGAATGGAGGCCAGTATACCATACTTTTTTCTTTTCTTCCACTTTTTTTGGCAGATCGCGGATGAGAGAAAGAAAAGCCGGGCCACCTGGGAGGCGGCCCGGTTTTGGAAAGGTGGGGGAAGAATCAATAGTTCTCTGCTTTGATCTCGAAGAAAGACTGGGGGTGGCTGCAAACAGGACATACATCAGGTGCTTGATCGCCATACTCCAGGTGACCGCAGTTGCGGCAGTACCACACTTTAACGGAAGACTTTTTGAAGACCTCATCGTTCTCCAAGTTTTCTACCAGCTTCAGATAGCGTTCATAGTGGGATTTTTCGATTTGGCCTACGGCAGTGAACATATCTGCGATCCGGTGGAATCCTTCCTCGCGGGCTTCCTCGGCCATGCGCTTGTACATGGTGGTCCACTCATCATGCTCACCTTCAGCAGCGGCCATCAGATTCTCAGCGGTAGTACCAATGCCGGAAAGCTCTTTGAACCACAATTTTGCGTGTTCTTTTTCGTTGCCAGCAGTTTCCTCAAAGAATGCGGCGATCTGTTCATACCCGTCCTTACGGGCCTGGCTGGCGTAATAGGTATACTTGTTGCGGGCCATGCTTTCGCCTGCAAATGCTTCCCACAGGTTGGCCTCAGTTTTGCTGCCTTTCAGTTCCATAATAATGCTCCTTTCAAAAAATGAGGTTTAGAGAAGTATCTCCGATGAGTAGATTCGGATCGTATTCTCAGGAATTTTGAATAAAATAGGGGGAATTCTTTGTCTATATTATGCCCAAGAACACGGCTTCTCACAGTGACTTTAACACACTTTGGAAAAAAAGATAAGTGGAAATTTTGGAAATTTCTTTCTTTCCTAAAATTTCTCTCTTGGTGCATACTATGTTTTGCGGCCTTGCGGTCGTAATGACAAGAAAGAAGGAGGAGAGGTATGGTTCGCAAACTGATAACAGCTGCGTGCATCCTCGCCCTTGCGCTGGCCTTGACAGCCTGCGGCGGAGAAAAGGCCAGCACAGCGGCCAATCGTTCGATGGGCACCAATGCGGCCTCCCAGCAGTGGGAGTTCGAGCGTCAGGGCAAGCAGGCAAAGAAGCCCCAGGGCAATGGGGCCTATCACGCAGATGAAAACGGTCATGTAGATGGGTTTCATCACCGCAGTGCGGAAGCGAAGGGGAAGCAAGCTGGGGAAGACTTGAAAAATACCGTCAAGGATGCGGCAGAGGACGTTGGGGACATCGGCCGAGAGATCGGGGATGCTGCCAAGGATGCCGTGGAAGACACCGGTGAGGCAGCCAAGGATGTTGGAGATGCTGCTCGCCGGGCCGGTCAAAGTGTTGGCGATGGCGTAGAAGACGCGCTGGATGGGCGAGATGCCCGGTTGAACAACCGATGATGAGAAGAAAAGCAGAGGCGGCTTGAAGCTGCCTCTGTTTTCTGTTTTTGGTGGGAAAGCGTCTGCATGTCTGTGCTGGGGCAGGGGCTTGCAGGAGGAAGGGAAACTATGGTATACTACATTATTATTG
>JAHHRP010000028.1 GCA_020025735.1 Evtepia sp. | reverse complement strand
CCTGTGCAACGCTGGTGTTTGCCTTAGTACTGGCTTTGGCTGTTACCCAATTTGGCAAAAAAGAAATGAGGTAATTCTATTGCGTGAAAAGCAGTGAGCGCCGAAGTTCCATCAACATTGCCTCAACGGTAATCCGTTCTGTATGGGCGGTAATGATGGCTGGAATCGTGGCATTGGCGCTGTTCCTCAATTTTGTACAGTAAGAAAACCAATCGTCAAGTGAAATCACCTCAGAAGATTGATTTTGAGCGATACAGCTGCTATTGGTTGATGACGATAGTTCTAGATGCTTTGTGGTCTACATTTAGATATTAGATATGTAATTCTCAGACGCTGTAAAATCCCCTCCACCTCATTTTTTGCACGGCTGAGGTCTTGAAAAGCCAAATTCTTTTCAGGCGTGCCTGCTGCGCCAGTTCCCTCTTCTACGAAACCGAAAATACGAGATACCTTTTTGCGGTTGTATTCGCAAAAAATAAACCTGCATCGGGAAAGAAAAAACCGTCTTCTGTTCTGCAGAAACGGGAAGATATCAGAAGCATCTGAGAAGGGCAGTGGTTCGGTCAAAGGTTGCCTAGCTGGTAGGACCAATCCCAGGGCACAGTCCGCCATCCAGGCGATTTTGATCTGGCTTTTCTCCAAACCAAAGTGGTCCACGATTTCTTGCTAGGGATATCCGCCTTTACGCATGGCCAATGGCTCTGGCTCAATTTCTTCGATGTGCGTGTACTTTCTTTGGGACATAACGATCCCCCCTGTTGTAGTTCTACTATCCTACAACAAGGGGGGATTTGGTCGTTGTCCGTTTTTGCTGGTCCGGTTCAAACAGCAGGGGCAGGTTTTATATCTATGAGGCAAGCAGTACCCTTATGGTTTACAGGTGCCGCAAGGGGTATATCCTTTCTCTAACAAAGCTTGACGAGATTCTGTGGTTTCCTGACGGTTTTGCCGAGAAGTCCGCTCAGCACCAGGACAGTCTGGCAGGTGGAACTTCATGGAGCTGGTATTCAGGACATAGATGACTTCTGAAGGTTCTCCCTCCATCGACGGAGAAGTCCCTTTCCCCACACCTTCTTCGGCTCTGGATTCTCCTGTGGCATAATCAATGGCTACTCCAGGTTCTGCATTGAAGCATAACACATGGAATTTCACGCCCTCACCTTCATCTTCCACACTATATGCCTCCATGCGGACTCCCCAGGACACCAAATCTGCCCCGTCATAGACCGGTGTCACCCGATAGAGAACATGATTTCCGGTCTCACGGATGTACTTTGCCACCTCGTTTTCAAATGGAAGCATAGCTTGGGTGTTCAAAAAACGAGTCCCTGTTATAAGATTGCTCTTGTTGGCGTTTTCACCGGAAAGCTGATAGCCGATTAGATGACAGCGATTATACAGATATTTCCCATCTACCCAGTCATATTTGACAGTATGCCAACCAGCTGGTTTAACCTGTCCAATTGTTCCGCGTTCTTCCGTGGGCATTAGTTCTTCTCCCAGACAGGCATACGCCGTTCCGCAGCGCCCCAGGGCATCCAGAGGAGCGTACTTTTCAAAGGCAGTCGTCGTCATATCTTCTTTTGTAAAGGTTGGCTCACCACCATCTAACTCTACCCAAGGCTGTTCCGTCCGGAACTGACTGATACTTACTTGGCTCAGGTCTACTTGGGACTGATTGGTTCCCGTACAGCCAACCAGCACCAAGCTCCACACCAACATCAACAGGGCAAGCGCTCTTTGCTTGTATTGCATGGAATCCCTTCTCTCTTGAAACAAAATATGCTACCACTATACAAGCAAATATCCACTTTGACAAGTCCCTACCCAGAAAATCAAATTTTTCTCCAGATAAGAAATCCCCAGTGCTTGGCAAATACGCCATAACACTGGGGATTGTTCCCTTGAGAATGATGCTTATTCCTTGGACCACTTAACCCCCTGCGGGGTATCCATGAGCGTGATTCCCATTGCTTTCAACTCATCCCGGATACGGTCAGCCTCAACAAAGTTCTTCGTCTTCCGTGCTTCCTGACGAGCTTGAATCATAGCCTCTACCTTCTCATCCAGACTGTCATCGCTTTCTTTTTTATGATACAGCAGACCCAACACTTCTGTAAATTCATGCAGTATATCCAGACAAGCCTGGGCCAGTGCCTTGGTGGGGTTCTTCTCTGTTGCGATATTGATGGCTCGCACCAACTCAAAGATCACGCTGATGGCATCGGCCGTGTTCAAGTCATCATCCATGGCGTCATCAAATTTCTGTCGGTAGCTGTCAAAGGTATCTGTGAACGTCTTTTCCTCGGCAGTCAGTTCTCCATCTACCCCGTTTTTGGTCAAAAACTCCAAGTTGCTCTCCGCAGTATACAGCCGTTCCAGTGCGTTCTGGGCCATGATGAGAGAGTCCCGGGAGTAATTCAGCGGGGAACGATACTGCGCCGAGAGCATGAAGAACCGAACCGCCTCATAGCCATATGCCTCAGCAGCCTCTCGGACAGTAAAGAAGTTGCCCAAAGATTTGGACATTTTCTGGTTGTCAATGTTCAAGAATCCGTTGTGGAGCCAATAGTGGACAAACTTACAGCCATTGGCAGCCTCAGACTGGGCAATCTCGTTCTCATGATGAGGAAACTGCAAATCCTCACCGCCGCAGTGAATGTCAATGGTCTTGCCAAGATAGCGGTTAGACATAGCCGAACACTCGATGTGCCAGCCGGGCCGTCCCTGCCCCCAAGGGGAATCCCAATAAGGCTCCCCGGGCTTGGCAGCCTTCCAGAGCGCAAAGTCCAGAGGATCTTCCTTCACATCGTTAACATTGATGCGGGCACCAGCCTGAAGATCCTCAATGGGCTGATGAGAAAGCTTGCCATAGTCTGCAAATTTCTTGGTGCGATAGTACACATCTCCATTGACGGCATAGGCATACCCTTTATCCATGAGTGTCTGGACCAGTTCTATAATCTGCTGAATGTTTTCCGTGGCCTTTGGGTGGATCGTCGCATCCCGGACCCCCAGACCATGGGCATCTTTGAAATACTCCTCAATATACTTTTCTGAGATCTCCTGGGAGGTGGCCCCCTCCTCATTGGCCCGCTTAATGATCTTATCATCTACATCAGTAAAGTTCTGGACAAAAGTTACTTCATTGCCACGGTACTCCAGGTAACGGCGCAACACGTCAAAGAGGATCATAGGCCGAGCGTTCCCCACATGGATAAAGTTGTATACCGTGGGGCCACAGCAATACATCTTGACCTGTCCTGGCGTGAGGGGGACAAACTCCTCCTTCTGGCGAGTCATCGTATTAAACAGTTTCATATCAGTTCTCCTTCCTTTCTTCTTCCTCTTGATGTTTCCGGTCGATATAGTGTTCCAGCCACGTCAGGCGGGAGTTGATGGCCTCCAACTCCTTCTGTACCGGGTCAGTAACGCTGACCTGATCCACATCACTCACAAAGTCGGTCTTTTCTCCAGCGATACGGACCACTCGGGCAGGAACGCCCACAGCGGTAGCATTTTCTGGGATCTCCTTCAAAACCACCGCATTAGCAGCAATGCGAGCCCCGTCCCCCACTTTGAAAGGGCCTAAAACCTTAGCTCCTGTGGATAGAAGTACATTATTGCCAATGGTCGGATGACGCTTCCCCTGATCCTTACCAGTGCCTCCTAGGGTGACTCCGTGGTAGATAAGGCAGTCATCCCCCACCTCAGCTGTTTCTCCAATGACAATCCCCATCCCGTGGTCGATGACCAAACGTCGGCCAATCTTCGCGCCGGGATGGATCTCAATGCCCGTCCAGAACCGACTCCACTGAGAAATGGTCCGGGCCAGGAACTTCATCTTATGGCAGTAACAGAAATGGGCCGCCTGATGATAAAGGGTCGCATGGACACCGGGGTACAGGAGGAAAATCTCCAGCTTACTCCGGGCTGCCGGGTCACGGTCCTGATAGGCTGCCAGGGTTTCACTCAGATGGTACATTCCGGTCACCTCACAAAAATTTCAGAAAAAAACACCACAGTATGCTATGCCTGCCCCAGCCAGAAGGAACCTCTCCACAAGGCATAACGGGCACAAAAAAACACCTCCCGACCCCCACAGGGTCAAGAGGCGATACACAACCGCGGTCCCACTCTTGTTTCTTACTCAAAAGGGCTGGTAACGGTGCCAAACCGGAGGGCATCTGCATCCCCCTCGCTCCCGGGCGCACTTTCCCGCCGCTCCCCGTGGGGCGGCTTGCAGTCGGTGGCCTCCCCTCTCTGTCCGGCTCTGCTGACAGTACTCTTCCCGTTCCACACGAGATGAACTTTTTGCATCCTGTCGATGTTGCAAATATCTTACCATGCCCCAGCGACCCTGTCAAGAGGCAGGCCCCTCCCACTGCCCTCACGCAAAAGAATGCCCGGGAAGCTCCCGGGCATTCTTGACGCACTGTTCTTATTGCACCTCTTGGGTCTTCTCACTCTGGCTGGAAAGCGTGAAGCTGTCCAGCAGAATCTCCTGCTTGTCTGCTGGAATGCGTGTCGGCTGGAAAAAAAGATCGTAAAGTTGATCTCCCTGTGGGAAAAGATAGTGTTCTGTCTCCTCCCCATCGGATTCAGGGACATCAGGAGAAAGCGCAAGCACCAAATATTCCCCGTCCTCCACCCAGGTAAACATGGAAGCCACATTTCCTTCCGGGGCAGTGACACCGTTGGGGAGGACGATGGTATAGTTCTCGCGCTTCCAGGTCCGGCTATAGGTGTCTGCCGTCGTGTCACCACCGGTATCATCGGGATTCCCACAGCCGAAGCAGATAGCCATGAGGACAACAGCCATGAGGATAAAGATTCGAAATTTTTTCATAGATTTCACTCCCTTTCTACTCTTAAAAAATACAGCGAATTGAAAATGATGTTTATTACACAATCAAGAAAGGTTTCTTTGAAATTTTGCTGTTACCCTCTCGCAATGTCACCTTTCACATGCACGGGGGCATGGAATTTAAGATAAAAATGCTTGTTGATTGCTGATGTGTAGCTGGTCGCAGATATAGTATATTTTTTCACGGTTACTCCAGACGAAAAGTATGTTATTTGTTGCGGACGTATCACGTTGTAAGCTGTAACTTTTAACAAGTTGCTTTCATATGTGTCATGGAGTAACGTAACAATATACCGTTCAGCACCGGTACAATATTTTTTTGTATACAAGTCACTATACTCGGCATCTCCCTCAAAGAAAAACTTTCCCGTATTGAAGTCATGCCTCTGTGTGGATGCCGTTGTGCCACGGGTCATAACAGGTTGTAACTCACTCACGCAACTTGCATTTTCAGATATTTTGTCCAGTATGAACTCCTGGGTCTCTCCTCGTTCACATCAAAATGCAATGTATAGTCCTTCTCTTCAACCAGACTCATGTAATCATCCTGGTTCTCATAGAAATCCATGCACTCCAACTCGAGCACAGGTCCTTCCTCAGCAAAGGGAAATCATCAGACTCAATGCTAACGCAAAGCCAATCATTCTTTTTTTGATGTTTTTTCTCCTTTTTTCGTTCTTTATCTGTGTATCCTACAGCCCACTCATACTTACCTTTTTAAGAATACAACGAGGCAGAGCCATCGTTCACTTTTCCCTTTCCTCCTTTCTGTCTTGTTATATTGATTCGTTTTATGAAAAAACACCCCCCTGTTTCGCTTTTATTCTCTATAACGAAACAGGAAGGTATTTTTGGACACCAGATATAAAATTGGGGAAATTTTTTATTTCGCGATGGGTTTCACGCTTTCCGCCAGCGCAACCATGGCTTCCTCGTCCAGAAAAGCGACTACTTCCAGCAGAGCATCTGTCTCTTGATCTGCCCAAAAAATCCGGTTGGGATGCGCTGTGTCGTGGGAAAGATAGAGGTCCCCGGAATTTCCATGAATCTCAACAGATTTCCTCTCTGGTCCGTTTTCCACTAGGAACTGGGTATCCTTCCTGCGTTCTGTCCCATAGACATAGCAAAAATGAATGTACTGACCCGCTTTGTTGACATAATGCTCCGCGGCATAGTCTTCAGAGTGAAAGGTATGTTTGCTATCCTCCAGCCAGTATCCCTCCGGCACCATGATCTGATATTCCACCAGTCTGGCGGGAAGGGGCGCATTCCCCTGATGAGAGTAATGATAGCCAGCCTCCATTTGCTGACATACCCAACCGAAAAAGACTTCTCTGGCCTTGGTGTTGGTGCTTAAAAAAATGGTACCGCCCAGAAGGACCGCCACCAAGACACAAGCCGCTCGGCGCAGTCCCTGATGCAAAGACCTGTGATGCTGCTGCCGGATCAGCTTCGCCATTTTCCGCTCAAAGCGGGGGGAAAGGTGTGCTGACATTCCTCCGGCGCAGGAAGGCTGTCGGCCAGAGTCTGTCCCGCTTCTTGGGCTGCCCGACGCAGGGCTTCCTCTGAGATCATAACAGCCCCTCCTCTCTGCACAGCTTTTCCAGCCGCTTCTTGGCCCGCTGGTCCAACTTATAGGCCGCATCCAGAGAGAGCACCCAGGAGCTTGGACAGCTCCTGGGCGCTGTATCCCTGGTCATACTTGAGCAAAATCCAGTCTCTATCCCGGGCAGGCAGCGCCAGGATGCACCGGGCCAGACCATCCTCCCCATCGTAAGCCGCCTCCACCCCCTGGATTTCCTCACAGAGTTCCTGGGCGGGGTGCCGCGCCTTTTGCCGATATAGGTCAATGGCCTTGTTCTCAACAATCGTCACGATAAATGCCTTCGTTTGAGGACTATTCAGGTCAGAAATTGTTTCGATTCGTTCGATGATCTTCACAAACGCATTGTGGACCGCGTCCTCTGCGTCCTGGTCGTTGTGTAAAATCTTCTTTGCCACATAGAACATGATGTCCCGATAAGCGGTATATAGCGTCTGAAATTTGTCCTGGTCCCCTGGAGTCTCGATCATCGCCAGATAGAGAAGCACAATGTCACCCCTCTTTTGTTTGGCCGCTCACATGGCCCCTTTGCCCAGCACGTCTTTGTTCTGAATAAAGTATTCGATGCCAGAATAGACCGTAGTGACCAGAATGACCACCACGCACACCAGCCGGAGGATCTCATGAGGGAAGGCCAGCATCAGACAGATACCCACCATGGTGGAGGCAGTCTTTACCTTTCCAGACTTCCCAGCCGCAATCACACGCCCCTGCTCCACTGCCACCAGCCGCAGGCCGGTCACAGCCAGCTCTCGGGCAATAACCACGAAGAACGCCCAAGAAGGCATCCAGCCAGCCTCCACGAACCAGGCCATCGCCGACATGACCAACAGCTTATCTGCCAACGGGTCCATAAACTTTCCAAAATCGGTGATTTGATTGTAATGCCGGGCCACATAGCCATCCACAAAATCGGTGATACTGGCCAAGACAAACACACCCAAGGCCACCCACAGATGCGCAGGAAAGGCCCAGTAGAGCAGAACGATGAAAATAGGGATCATCACTACCCGACACAACGTCAATTTATTTGCGGTATTCACGGTGCTTCCTCCTCTTCGTATAGGACCCCTATCAGATCTCCGTCGTAGGTGTTGGTAATCTTAACCGAGTAAAACGCTCCAGGAGACACGCCCCCCTCTTCCCCCTCAAAATGGACCAAACCATCAATATCCGGGGAATCGGCGGGACTGCGGCCAAAATAGAGTTCCGTTTCATCGTCATAGCCCTCGCACAGAACAGGGACCACCTGACCCACCATCCCAGTACAGTAATCGTCCATAATCCGCATCTGCAGCTCGGTAATCAGTTCTACCCGACGACGCTTGATGTCTTCGTCCACCTGGTCAGGGAACACAGCCGCAGGACTGCCCGGCTCTGGAGAATAGGGAAATACCCCCGCACGCTCAATCTTGTACTCCAGCAGGAACTCACACAACTCCTCAAAATCCTCCTCCGTCTCCCCAGGAAAGCCCGCAATGAGACTGGTACGCAGAACCAAACCAGGAATCCGTTCCCGGAGTTTACGGAAAAGAATGCGGATCTCCTCTCCCGTTCCCCGGCGGTGCATGGCCCGGAGCATCCGGTCGCTGATGTGCTGAATGGGAATGTCCAAGTACTTCACGATCTTTGGTTCATTGGCGATCACATCAATAAGCGCATCGGTAATCTCATCTGGATAGAGATAGTGCAGACGCACCCACTGAATGCCCTCAATGGCACACAGCTTGGGAAGCAGTTGGGCCAAGGTCCGCTGACCATAAAGGTCCAAGCCATAGCGGGTAATATCCTGCGCCACCACAATCAGTTCCTTCATCCCTGCCTTGGCCAACTCTTCTGCCTCCGCCAGAATCGCTTCCTCCGGTCGGCTGCGGAATTTCCCGCGAATATAGGGAATGACGCAGTATGCACAG
The DNA here is from genome assembly GCA_020025735.1 of Evtepia sp. Classification (GTDB taxonomy): domain Bacteria; phylum Bacillota; class Clostridia; order Oscillospirales; family Oscillospiraceae; genus Evtepia. The sequence goes on along the minus strand of JAHHRP010000028.1, from coordinate 8,083 downwards.
CGGTTGTCACAGCCTTCGGCGATCCGCAGCCATGCCCAATGATCTGAGGTACACACGACCCGGTCGGTTTCTGGCACTGGCGCATCAATATCTTCAAAAAGTGCAGGGTGCTCCCCCGCCATCACCTGGTCGATGACCTCGGCAATCTTCTCATACCCACTCACCCCTACAAAGCCGTCCGCCTGGGGACACCGGGATGCGATTTCCTCCTTCCACCACTGGGCCATGCAGCCAGTGACTAGAATCTTTTGGAGTCGTCCGGCGGCTTTCTCTTCTGTCAGGACCGCAATCTCCGTCAGCGCCTCTTCTCGGGCCTCCTGAAGAAAGCCACAGGTGTTGACCACCACCACATCGCAGCCCTCCGCCCCCAGAGCCACATCATATCCAGCCTGATAGGTCTGCCAAATCATCTGCTCACAATTCACTTGGTTCTTGGCGCAACCAAGCGAAATGAATCCTACTTTCATGGTTCCTTCCTTTCCAGTGGATGCCTGTTAGAATGTCTGTCGCAAGCGATCCACCCCGTCTGCCACCTGACGCCAGGAAAAGCCTCGGCGCACCAGGGCGTCTGAGGCTTTCTTGATCTGCTTCCTGTCCGCAGGGTCCTGGATCTTCTTGGCCAGGAAGGCATCAATCATCTCCTCCGGGTCCTCCAACTCCCCCAGGGCCTGCTCCCAATACTGACGTGGGATCTGGCGGCGGTACAACTCGTCTTTGATTTTATACACACCATATCCCCTAGCCTGATAATGTCGGGCCAGGGTTTTTGCATATTCCTCCTCATTAAGCAGACCGATGTCGATGACCCAAGCCACAATCTCTGCCGCCTGTCGGTCCGTAGCTCCCTTTGCCATGAGTTTTTCGTTCAACTGCCCTGCAGACAGCATCCGGGCTGAGAGCAGGCCAACCGCCTTCTCCCGCAGAGACGCTTCAAAAGCTGCCGTCTTCAGACCAGCTACTGTCTCTTCTTCCAGCTCTAATCCGTCATAGAGGCCAAACTCCACCACGGTTCCTTCTGAAACACACAGTGTCTCTCCCCCTGACAAAGCCACCGTCCAGGGACGCCCTGGCTGGGCAGGGGGAAACAACCGCTCAATCTTCATCATCATCAAAATCGTCCGCGCTCACATCAATCCCCCGGGGGGCTGGCGCTGGTGCCGCAGGCTGGGCTGTATGGACAATTGGCTCCTGGGGGACACGTCCCGCTGCACGGGCTGCCGCCTGGGCCTGTGTAGAGAGAAGCTTGAATGCATTTTGACGAATCTCTGCCTCCACCCGGTCGCAAATATCGGGATTCTCCCGCAGAAATTGCTTGACCGCATCCTTTCCCTGCCCGATGCGCTCCTCACCCATAGAAAACCAGGACCCGCTCTTCTGGACAATGTCTAGCTTTACTGCCAAATCCACCAGTTCTCCATACTTGGAAATCCCCTCACCATACATAATGTCGAACTCCGCCTCACGGAACGGCGGCGCAACTTTGTTCTTTACTACCTTGGCTCGAGTGCGGTTACCAATGATCTCGCTGCCCGCTTTGATCGCCTCGATTCGGCGCACTTCCATGCGCACTGACGAATAAAACTTCAAGGCCCGGCCACCAGTGGTCACCTCTGGATTGCCATAAATGACTCCCACCTTTTCCCGCAGCTGATTGATAAAAATAACCACACAGTTCGTTTTCGCAATGGAACCTGCCAATTTCCGCAGTGCCTGACTCATCAGACGAGCAAGCAAACCTACATGGGCGTCCCCCATATCTCCTTCGATCTCTGCACGGGGAACCAGTGCAGCCACGGAGTCCACCACAATCACGTCCAATGCACCAGAGCGCACCAATGCCTCACAGATCTCCAATCCTTGTTCCCCAGTGTCTGGCTGGGAGATGAGCATGTTGTCAATATCTACCCCCAAAGCCCGCGCATATGTAGGGTCCAGTGCATGTTCCGCATCAATAAAAGCGACCTCTCCCCCCTGCTTCTGGGCCTCGGCAGCAATGTGCAGCGCCAAAGTAGTCTTACCAGAGGACTCCGGTCCATAGATTTCAATGATCCGTCCCCTGGGTACCCCGCCAATCCCCAGCGCCAAGTCCAAGGCCAAAGAGCCCGTTGGGATACTTTCTACCACCACTCTGGTGTTATCACCCAAACGCATAATGGACCCCTTACCATAGGCCCGCTCAATCTGGGCCATAGCAGTTTCCAACGCTTTCTTTTTATCCGATGCTGGGGCCGCCGCGTCGATCATTTTTTTCTTTTCTGCCATTGTTACCCTTCCTCCTCCATGGTCTCACAGGACAGATCTGGGTCTTCCTGCTCCACAGGACGCTGCCCTTCCACAACCCGGTCAATCCCTCCAGTGTCTCGGGTGATCCGAATGTTCTCATAGCCAGCTTTTACCAACAACCAGGCAACCTGTTCAGCCTGACCGATCCCCACTTCATAAAGCAGATGACCACCAGGCTTAATCGCTGGCTGCCACAGTGCCGTAATCCCTCGGTAGAAATCCAGGCCGTCCACCCCTCCGTCCAAAGCCATCATCGGCTCAAAATCCTTTACTGAATGATCCAGCCCTGCCAGATCCCCGGTGGGAATATATGGTGGGTTGCACACCAGCACATCAAACTGCCCTAAGGCATGGCTCGGCGGCTGGAGGGCATCCCCTTTCAGATACACGGTCCGACCGGTGAGCTTATGCCGCCGAATGTTTCGCTTGCACAAGTCCAATGCGCCATCGGACAGATCCACTAAAACAGCCCGGGCATTCTTCACCATAGCTGTCGCTGTCAGACCCACGCAGCCTGTTCCCGCACACAGGTCCAGGATACGGGTATGACCTTCTCGATCTTTCAGCCGATTCATGGCCAGCTGGGCCAGCATTTCAGTATCCATTCTGGGAATGAGGGCAGCCGGCGAAACATAGAACGGCAACCCACAAAAAGACCACTCTCCTACCAAATAAGCAATGGGTTCTCCAGCCAGCCGCCGCTCCTGGAGCGCCAATGCTTTTTCTGCAATGGCATCTGTGGTGTAGAGGGAGATATCCCGATAAAGTTCCTCCGCCGTCTTTCCAGACGCTGCACACAGGATCTCCTGCGCCTCCAACTGAGCTGCCTCAATGCCCACGCCAGATAGCGACACACGGATTCTCGAATACAAATCATGATAAGTAATCGTCACTCAATTCTCCCCCATTCGTTTCTCTGTTTCCTGCTCAGTTTTCACCAAGCATCGGCCCCTTTTTCCCGGGGCAGGACCAATTTCAGGGCATGAATGGCCACTTCCAGCATCCCATCATCTGGCTCAAAGGTGGTAAAATTCTGCATCCACAGGCCCGGTGCCGACAGGAATCGGGTAACCGGATTGTCATGCCGCCCAATGAAGCGGTTGATCTCATAGGTCACTGCTACCACAATAGGCAGCAGTGCCAGGTGCAACAGAATACGCACCAGCGGGTTAGCCGCTACATCCCGAATCATAGGCAGGGCAAAAACCACACAAGAGGCAAGCACTGCCACTACAATGACTACAAACAGAAAGCTGGTACCGCAGCGCGGATGGTGCCGCGGCATCTCCCGTACATTATCCACGGTCAGTTCCATGCCCCGTTCATAGCAGAAGATGGTCTTATGCTCCGCTCCGTGGTACTGAAAGGTCCGGTGAATATCCTTCAGCCGGGAAGACAAAAACAAATAGAGAAAGAAGATAACCAGCTTCACCACACCTTCCAAAAGATTCCGCAGCCACATAGGCGCATCTGGAAAGAAATATAGCAGCGCACTGGTAGCCAGTGTGGGCAAGATAACGAACAGCGCAATGGCAAAGGCAAGTCCCACGACCACAGAAAACCCGATGACCCATTTCATCACTGCCTCACTGCCGAAATGGTTCTCCAGCCAGGACTCAAACTTGGATGGCTTTACTTCTTCCTCTTCAGGGTAAAACTCCGCCGACCACATAAGGGCTTTCACTCCCTCTATCAAGGAGCTCAAGAAGTTCACTACTCCTCGGATAAAGGGCACCCCTAAAATCGGAAAACGATCTTTGATTAAGCGCAGCTGCTGTTCTTTGACTTCCAACTCTCCTTCTTGGTTTCTCACTACAATGGCTTGTTTGTCCGGCCCCCGCATGAGAATGCCTTCAATAAGGGCTTGTCCACCGATGGTGGTACGAAAGGCGCAGTCCTGAGATGGGCCGCAGTTCTTTTCTTGTTTCATAGTATCTCCTAAGTTATGTTGCCATGGACCCTGTTTTTAGGTCCTGTGGGGATTGTAACAAACCCCAGAAAAAAATGCAAGGATCCAGATAGACTCCCTCGAACTTATGTTCCAATCGGCAGGCGAATTTCCACTAGACAGCCTCCATCCTCGTCCTCTGCATTAGAGATAATCAGTTCCCCGTTGTGGCGGGAAATAATCTCCTCACACACTGCAAGACCAATGCCACTGCCCCGGGCAGTAGAACTCCCTTTATAAAACTTATATTTTACATTCGGCAACTCCTCCGGTGGAATGCCAGGCCCATAGTCACGGACCGTAATGACGATTTCACTGTCTTCTGGAAAGATCGCTGTGTCAATACGTTTTCCCGCACCACCGTGTTTAGCGGCATTGTCCAGCAGATTACAGAAAACCTGCCGCAACCGATCCGGGTCTCCTGGAATAGGAGGAAATTCCTCTTCACAGTCAGTATGGTAGACCGCAATGCCTTCTGCGGACAAAAACTCATGATATGTATAAACAGCATCCTCCAGCTCTGCTTTGATATCCATGGGTTCCACCGACAGCGTAAAACGACCATCCTCGATTCGAGAAAACTCCAACAGTTCCTCTACCATTCCTGACAGCCGTCTGGCCTCACTGACGATAATCCGCATTCCTTTGCGAACATCTTTCTCGTCTCGTGCCTCACCATTCATAATGGTTTCAGCCCATCCAGTGATCGCCGTTAGAGGTGTGCGAAGCTCATTAGAGACAGTATAAATAAACCCTGACTTCATACTCTCTGCCTGCTTGATCCGCATGGACATATCGTTGATGGCATCGGTGAGATCACCTACTTCATCATCAAATTTCTTCTCCACCTGAATGCCATAACTCCCCCCGGCAATCCGCTGAGCAATCCCCGTGATATTCTTGACAGGGTCCACAATGGATCGGACAAAATAGATGTTGGAGATATAAACTAAGATCAAAATACTCACTGCCAGAATCACTGCCACCAGTGTCAGCACCACGACTTGCCGCTCTACCAAACGCATAGAGGTCACATAACGCATAATCCCCACTAGTTCTCCATTGTGCAGCAAAGGCGCAGAAACAGCAGTAATTCGTTCCCCTGTCTGTTCAGAAAGGCCAGCCCAGGAGGCGATCTCTTCGCTGTTTTGCAGCGTTTGAATATCCCCTGTCCCCGGCATGGTCCCTGAAAGCGTTAGTCCGTTGGAGGAATAGATCACTCGACCTTTGGGATCAAGGAATTGCAGTTCCAACCGTGTCCCTTCCTCAAAGGAACTAACATAGTCCTGGGCAGCTGTGAGATCGTCCCCTTCACTGCTGTAACTATTAAAATAACTGCGGAAATAGTTGGCGGCAGTACGGGCCTTGTTTTCCATATCTGTCAGGATGCTATCATTATAATAATTCTTAATGAATAGCGAGAACGCCACCACAACCACCGCCAAGATCATCACCAAGATACTGACACTATTGAGCAGCCATCGACGACGGATCCCCTTAATTTTGGGAAACAAGATCTTTGTGCGTATTCCTTTCCATCTAAGCATCTCAAAACTCCCACTTGTAGCCATAGCCCCAGATGGTGGTAATGAAGACAGGGCTGGTAGGTTCGTCCTCAATCTTGACCCGCAGCCGCCGGATGTTAACGTCCACAATCTTTAATTCCCCCAGATAATCCTCTCCCCATACAAAGCGGAGGATTTCCTCTCGAGAGAGTGCCTTACCAGGGTTTTCCATGAACATTTTCATGATGGCATACTCCACCTGAGTCAACTTCACCCGCTGGCCATGTTTTTCTAGGGTACGCTTGCGGGTATTCAAGACAAAGGGAGGTTGCTGAATCTCCCCATCGTCCATCATGTCTCCCCCAATGCGCCGATAGAGGGCATCGATACGAGCAGTAAGTTCTGCCGGAGAGAAGGGTTTTGTCACATAGTCATCAGCGCCAGTCATGAAACCGGTGACTTTATCCATCTCTTGGGTGCGGGCAGTAAGCATGATAATACCAATCTTGGAATTGCCCGCCCGGATACGGCGGCAGACTTCAAACCCGTCCATGTCGGGCAGCATGATATCCAGCAAAGCCACTCGCACATCGGGATTCAGGCGCAGTTGCTCCAGCGCCTCTTCTCCGGTGGCAGCCTCAATGGTCTCATATCCGGCTCGGTTAAGATTGATGACCACAAAGCTGCGGATATTGGCCTCATCCTCCAAAACCAAAATCTTTTTCATTGTCCTGCTCCTTTTCAAATTCTCTCACTGCAAATAATGCATTTGGCCCAAATCATCGACCGGTCTTCCAACCGTTCAGGCCAGCATGGAACTGTTTTTGAACATCTTCTTGCTGTAAGCCACAATCCCAGTCACTTGGAATAAATTCTGCTGTGTATATGGTCGTAGCATCACTATGTAAAATAAATCGCGTTCCTTGTTCTGCCTGGCGGGCACGGTCACTGCCCATAAGGCTGCTAATTTCTAAGAAGGGCTGAGGCTCTTCTATCCCGTCCCCTTTGGCAAAAATCATGGTTCGAATGCCAGCAATGGAACTCTCCTGCCGTCGCATGAAAAAGAGACCCTTCCAGTCTTTGGGAAGTTCAAGATACCAACCATCACCACTGTGATAAGTAGTCAGCACCAGTTCTCGTTTCCCGTCTGGCTTATAATGCATCCATTGCAGCCACCAAAATTGATCTCCTGTGCTGTCGCCGTATGTCGGCACTGGTACAGCCACTGGAACCTCAATCAGGCCATCTCCATTGATGTCTTCCGGCTGAACCCCAGCATAGTAATGAAACACATTCTGTCCACGACGCGTGTTTGGGTCCAAAGAGATATTTTTCAGTTCTTGGCCATCCTTCAAACAGAGAACATCAGTCACCAGCATGTCCTTTCCGCAAAAAGAAGTTGTGAAAAGGGCTGGCACATTCCCCTCCAGCAAGCCGACCTGCCAACTACTGATATCTGTTGCCCCCTCTGACAAAGGAACCGTAGACATCAACTCCATAATACCATCCTGGCCATCATAATATTCAATGCGTACGCCGGGACTTCTATTAGAACCAATCTGGGCCAGGATAATCTCTTTCAGGCCATCTTGATCGAAATCAGCGGTCAAGTAGCGACTATATCCACTGCGCATAATCTCTATCGGCTGGCCATCGCTGATGGTATAACCCACCAAGGAGTGGACTGCGGCACTGACCTGCCAGCTTACCAAAATATCAATGCTGCCACTACCACCCAAATCCACATAGTCGATAGAGTCGATTTCACTGCCCATGCCCTTAATATGAGCATAGGCTTGATACTCTCCCCGACTGTCTTGCTTAAAGATGACGATTTTCAATGGTTCTTCATCGGCGGTGTCTCGGAAGAAAGCCACTGCCTCTTGATTCCCATCGCCATCCACATCCACCAGCTGGATCGTCTGTCGATTTTCTCCACTAAGCGGAGCGATATATTCTGCACTACCCTTCTCCTGGTTAATCTTCGCCTGGAGATTGATATAGGCCTCTGAGGACTTAGGTAGGGCATACATTTCTTCCACCCTGCCATATTCACAGCCGCTCAGACCCAACGTACCGATCAGCAACACCAAACAAGTCAGCACCCATTTTCTCATGCTGCTGCCTCCTTCTTTCACAGCTCGTCCCGTCCAAAGGGTGGGCACACCGCCGCAACTCTTTTTGTTTTTTATCATAACACATTTGTACAGAATTTCCTATGGCTTATTCAAAATTTAACGCAAAAAACTCTTGCCAAAAATCCAATCCTGCTGTATAATTCTAAGCACACCCACGCCGGTGTGATGGAATTGGTAGACGTAGTGGACTCAAAATCCACCGCTGGCGA
>JAHHRP010000027.1 GCA_020025735.1 Evtepia sp. | reverse complement strand
GAAGATGACAGATTAAGAGAGCAGAAAGGAATCCCTTCTTGCATCTATCTCATCGACTTTATCTTTAGGAGGAATGAATGAAAACCCTACAACAGAAAATCGCATTTTGCCTTGTTCTGGCTGTGATGTTTTGCCTGATTTTGGCTCCGTTGGCTGCCCAGGGGGCCAGTCAAGATACCATCAACAGTTTGACCGCCAAGCAAGAGAACCTGCGGGAACAGAAAATTGCGCTGGAGTCAGAACTGTCAGCCTTATCCAAAGACGAGGCCAAGGCTGTGGACCAAAAAGTGCTGCTGGAACAGAAAATCAATGTTCTAAGCCAGCAGATTCAGGTTTCTCAACAGACCATTCAGCAGTTGGATCAGCAGATCACCGAAAAGCAAACGGAGCTGGCCCAGGCAGAGGAAGCGGAGGCTGCCTATGAGCAGGTTTTCCGGCAGCGGATTCGGGCCATGGAGGAACGGGGGAACTTGTCCTACTTTGGGGTCCTGTTCCAGGCAGGCAGCTTCTCTGATTTGCTGGATCGCATGGATGTGATCGCCGAGGTTGTGGAATATGACAACCAGGTCATGGATCAGATGGCGCAGGCCCGTGAGGCTGTGGCCAATGCCAAGGCTGGTCTGGAAGAGAGCCAGCAGCGGCAGCAGGCAGTCTTGGCCGAGCAGAAGGGACAGCAAACCCAACTCCAGGCAGAGCAGGCTAAGGTACAGACGGTCCTAACCCAGATCCAGAGTCAGGCCAGCCGCTATGGCCAGGATCTGGCTGCCCTGGAGGCGACCGAAGATCAGGTGGCACAGGAATTGGCGCAGGCGGAAGCTGCCTATGCCCAGCAGTTGGAGGCAGAACGTCAGGCCGAGGCAAAGCGGCGCGAAGAGGCCAGACGCCAAGAAGAGGCTCGTCGTCAGGCTGCGGCTCAGGCTGCCCAGCAACAACAGCAGAAGCCCCAGCAGAACCAAGGTGGATCAGGGAGTGCAGGACAGGATTCTTCCCAGTCCAGTGGTCTGCTTTGGCCGGTGCCCAGCTCCCATCGGGTGAGTTCGCCATTTGGCCCCCGGATTCATCCCATCACCCATCAGGCGAACTTCCACCGGGGGATTGACATTCCCGCAGGGTATGGCGCAGATGTGAAGGCCTCTCTGGGTGGTGTGGTAGTGATCTCTAAGTACCACTCCTCTTATGGCAACTATGTGGTGGTCTCCCACACCAACGGGATGCGTACATTGTATGCCCACTTATCCTCTCGGCTGGTAAGCCCTGGGGAGACGGTGCGTCAGGGTCAGACCATCGGACTCATCGGCTCCACTGGCAGTTCCACCGGCAACCACTTGCACTACGAGACCTGGACCGGCAGCAGTTCCAGCAGCCGCACCAATCCTATGAATTACTTCTGAATCCTTTGACGAATTGCCCCTTGACAGGGGGAAAATCCATGATAAAATGGATACCATTGAAGAGTATGGCAATGAGGAAGCCCATGTGTTCTGGCTGCCCAAGCGAGAGGGGAGATGGTGTAAGCCCCTTGGCATCTGCCGCACACAAAGCCACTTCCGAGCCGCCTGGGAGGACCGGGCCGGGGCATTCCCGTTACAGAATGTGCTGAGATACAGAGGCCCAGCCTCTGGAATCAGGGTGGTACCGCGAAGTTTTCTGCTCCGCCCCTGACCGATGTCAGGGGTGGAGTTTTTCTTGCCCACCACACAGAGAAAATACAGCTGTCATTTTTATCGGAGGTATGTTTTATGCACAAGTACTATGGCTTGAACGAACTGCGGGAGATGTTCCTCTCCTTCTTTGAGTCTAAGGGTCATCTCCGCCTGCCCAGCTTCCCCCTGGTGCCGGAGAACGACCCCTCCCTGCTGCTGATTAACGCCGGCATGGCCCCCATGAAGCCCTGGTTCAAGGGAGAGGAGGAACCGCCCAGAAAGCGGGTATGTACCTGCCAAAAATGCATCCGCACCGGGGACATCGAAAACATCGGTCACACTGCCCGCCACGGCACCTATTTTGAGATGCTGGGCAACTTTTCCTTTGGGGACTACTTTAAGCACGATGCCATTCAGTGGACCTGGGAGTTCCTTACCGATCCCCAGTGGGTAGGCCTGGAAAAGGATCGCCTGTATCCCTCTGTCTATCAGGAGGACGACGAGGCTTTTGCGATTTGGCGGGATGTGGTAGGCATCCCCGAAGACCGCATCTGCCGGATGGGCAAGGAAGACAACTTCTGGGAACATGGTTCTGGTCCCTGCGGTCCCTGTTCCGAGGTATACTACGACCGCGGGGAGGAATATGGCTGCGGCAGCCCCGACTGCAAGCCTGGCTGTGATTGCGACCGCTACATGGAGGTGTGGAACAACGTCTTTACCCAATTTGACAACGATGGGGAGGGACACTACACTGAGCTGGCCCAGAAGAACATCGACACTGGCATGGGCCTGGAACGTCTGGCTGTGGTGTGCCAGAACGTAAACTCGCTGTTTGATGTGGATACCGTTATGAACATCACCAACAAGGTTTCCGAAATCACCGGCGCACACTATGGTGACAGTCAGGCCAGCGATGTTTCGCTGCGGATCATCACCGATCACATCCGCTCCTCCATCTTCATGATCTGCGACGGTGTGCTGCCCTCTAACGAGGGCCGGGGCTATGTGCTCCGGCGGCTGCTGCGGCGGGCTGCCCGTCACGGTAAGCTGCTGGGCATCAATGAACCGTTTCTGTATCAGATCATTGATACCGTTGTCCATGAAAATGAGGGTGAATACAAGGACCTGCGCCAGAAGCAGGACTATATCACCAAAGTCATCCGCACCGAGGAAGAGAATTTTGCCAAAACCATCGACGGCGGCATGAAGATTTTCTCCGACCTGCTGGTGGAACACAAGGCCAAAGGGGAGACGGTGTTTTCTGGCGTGGATGCCTTTAAACTCTATGACACCTATGGCTTCCCAGTGGATCTGACAGAGGAAATGGTCCAGGATGAGGGGATGACCCTGGATCGGGCAGGCTTTGACGCAGAGATGGAAGCGCAGCGTGTCCGGGCCAGAAAAGCACGGGAAGCCCTGGGTGACTTGGGCTGGTCCGGTGTGGAGTTCGGGAAAGAAGTTCCTGCTACGGTCTTTGATGGGTATGACAAGACCGAAATCACTGGGGCCAAGGTGGTGGCCATTGTGGCCGAGGAACAGCTGGTGGATGAGATCATTCCCGGTGTGGAGGCCATCGTGGTTCTGGATACGACCCCCTTCTATGCAGAGATGGGTGGCCAGGTAGCCGACCACGGGGTACTTACTGGCGAAGGTCTCTCTTACACCGTCACAGATGTGCAGAAGAACAAGGGCGGCAAGTATATGCACTACGGCAAGCTCACCCAGGGCAGGTTGAAGGTGGGCAGCACCGTGACCGCGACCATCGACGTGGAGCGCCGCAAGGCGATTATGCGTGCCCATACTGCCACGCACCTGCTGGATAAGGCCCTGCGGACCGTTCTGGGTGATCACGTCCATCAGGCAGGCTCCTTGGTGGAGCCTGATCGGCTGCGCTTTGACTTTACCCATTTCTCTGCGCTCACGGCCCAGGAGCTGGCCGAAGTCAGCGCGATGGTCAATGAGGCGATCCTCTCCGGCTATCCGGTGGATACCGAAGAATTGCCCATTGAGCAAGCCAAGCAGAAAGGGGCCATTGCCCTCTTTGGGGAAAAGTATGGCGATGTTGTCCGGGTGGTGGACATGGGCGAAGGATATTCTGTGGAGTTCTGCGGCGGCACCCACCTGCCCAACACAGCCATGGCGGGCGTGTTCCATGTGGGCAGTGAGTTCTCTGTTGCCTCTGGTGTGCGTCGAATCGAGGCTACCACAGGGAAACTTTCCTTAGACGTGATGAGGCGGAACCAGGAGCTGCTCTTTGAGGCCGCTGCGGTCTTGAAAGCAAAGCCCGGTCAGCTGCGGGAGAAGGCCAAGGCTGCCATGACAGAGATCAAGCACCTCCATCAGGCCATTGAGAAGTTCGAGGCAGAGGCATCCCTGGGTCAGGCACGGCAATTCCTCATGGCTGCCAAGGATGTGGGAGAGTTAAAGGTTCTTACTGCCCAGCGCCCCGGCATGGATGCTGCGGCCCTGCGGCAGATGGGGGATTTCCTCCGAGACAAGGAACCCAACTTGGTGGCAGTACTTGCTTCCATCAACGAGGACAAGATCTCTTTCCTGGCTGTTTGTGGGAAACAGGCCATTGCCAAGGGCATCAAGGCTGGAGATTTGGTTAAGAGTGTCTGTACCATCTGCGGCGGCAAGGGCGGCGGTAAGCCAGACAGTGCCATGGGCGGCGGCAAGGATATGCTGAAGCTGGACGATGCCTTGGCTTCGGTGGATGATTTTGTGTCTGTGAAGCTGGGGCTGTAAGGAGGCGACAGGGTGCGTATTTCTTTTGACGAGATCCCTGTGGAGCGCGTGCCCCATATGCGGGAGGGGGAAAAAGAGGTTTTCCTGCAAAAGTTCACCCATGGTCCGATGAAAGTCCTGCGGGGAGTGCTGCCTCCTGGCGCTACCATTGGTCCCCATGTCCACGCCACCAACAGTGAGGTCATTTATATTCTCTCCGGCACAGGCAAGGTCCTTTGTGGAGATGCCTGGGAGCCTTTGGCTCCTGGGGCTTGCCACTACTGTCCCAAAGGGGAGACCCACAGTCTCATCAACGACAGCGACGGGGCGCTGACATTTTTTGCCGTGGTCCCTGAACAGTGATTGCCACGGTCAGAAAGGAGCAACACCATGAGCGACTGCTTATTCTGCAAAATTGCAGCAGGGGAGATCCCCTCCAACAAGGTCTATGAGGACGAACAGGTTTATGTGTTCCATGATATCGATCCCCAGGCCCCCACGCATTTTCTCGTAATCCCCAAGGCACATATCGTCTCCTGCGGGGCAATCACGGCAGAAAACTCTGCCGTGGTGGCCCACTGCTTTGAGGTGATTTCCAAGGTCACCAAGGACTTGGGCCTGACGGATTTCCGGGTGGTTTCCAACTGTGGTGCATCGGCGGGACAGAGTGTGTTCCATCTGCACTTCCATGTGCTGGCAGGGCGGGACATGACCTGGCCGCCAGGCTGAGAAGGCAGGTCAAAACAACGTGAAGCGAGGATAAGTCTGCACAGGCCCGGAAGCCGAAACGCTTCCGGGCCTGTGCTTTTTCAAAAGGATTAAAGCGCGAAGGCGCCCCTGCATAGGGGCAAGTGAATATCGCACAGAACATCGCAAACTGGGAACAGGGAAGTACGCACCGTGCTTCTCTGTTCCCGGTTTTTGATTGACATATTGCAACTGATTTTCTCCCTTTTGAGCAGCAGTATTCTCTGGACATTTGGCGTGCTCCTCGGTATTGTGTGTTTGCAGACAACAGGAAGAAAGAGGTGGAACGGTATGGAAAGAATCAGATCGGACAGTATCTTTTCCATGCCGGTGGCAACCCTAATCAATACGGTATACAACGCCCACAGCGGTATCTGCCGCTGTGGGCGTTGTCATCTCTGTGCTTCCTGTACAATAGCGATATAGTTCCGATAGGAGGGTCACTATGAATGATCGTCAAGTAACGCAAAGCCAGCTTCAGGCGTACACCCATCATCTTCTGACAGAGGAAAAGAGTGCAGCAACCGTGGAGAAATACCTCCGGGATGTCCGTGACTTTGTCTGCTGGCTTGATGGGCGCGACATCAACAAGGAGTTGACCGCAGAGTGGAAGGGCTGCCTTGTGTCTCAGGGCTATGCCCCGGCCACAGTCAACACCATGCTTTCCGCCCTGAACAGTCTGCTGGAATTCCTCGGCCTGCGGCAGTGCCGGGTGAAGTTCCTCAAGGTCCAGCGCCGCCTGTTTCGAGATGTCCACCGTGAGCTGACGAAGGAGGACTACCGGCGTCTGCTGGAAGCGGCCCGCAAACTGGGTCGGGAACGGCTAGAGCTGCTGGTGGAGACCATTGGCTCCACCGGCATCCGAGTCAGCGAGGTGTCATATATCACGGTGGAAGCAGTTCAGCAAGGCAAGGCAGAAATTACGCTCAAAGGGAAGATTCGCACCATTCTCCTCCCCGGAAAGCTCTGCCGTAAGCTGCTGAAGTACGCCAAAAAGCAAAAAACCACCTCCGGCGCGATCTTTCGCACCAGAAGCGGAAGGGAGATTGGTCGCCGCCAGATCTGGGCGGAGCTGAAAGGGCTGTGCAAGCACGCAGGGGTGGAACCGGGAAAGGTATTTCCCCACAACCTGCGGCATCTGTTTGCCACGGTCTTTTACCGGGCCTGCCGGGATCTGGCAAAGCTGGCCGACCTGCTGGGTCACAGCAGCATTGAAACCACACGCATATATCTGGCTGCCTCCGGCGCAGAGCACCAGCGGGAACTCGACCGATTGGGGCTTGTATCATAGTCACAGAATCAACATTCCGTCCCCAAATTGGCTACATACTGGAATGACTTATTGTAATTATAGCAGTCAATGGCACACGATTCAAGGCTTTTTCCAAATTTTGAGCACAAAAAGATAGGTCGCAAACGCAGGTTTATTTGCGGCCTGGCTTTCTGCACCCTTTTGCTTATCTTTCGAAAGAAAGATGGGCGATTTTTATGTGCATCTCTTCCATTCAGAAAGGCGAACAGGACAGGTTCTATTCAGAATGTTGATTCTGCATAGAGAGGAGGATGCCATAATAGAACATCCAAACTCGGCAAAGGCCGAAAACAGCTTTGGGAACATCCCTAAAAGCACACAACCAATAGACAATCCAAAAATGAAAGGAGTATGTAAGTAAGCATGAAGAAGAAAACAAGTAAGCTGCTCAGCCTGACGCTGTCGCTTGTCCTGTGCCTGTCCTTTGTCGCACCCACAGTGGCATTTGCGGCAGAGCAACCTACCGAAGTGCCTGTAGAGGTAACGGAGATGGGTCCCCCCGTATTGGCACCTGAGGAGGGGGAGGAAGAAACTTCAAAGCCAGTACCCGCCCCCCCTGTGGATGCCACCGATGTTGTGGCAAAAATTGGAGACGTGACCTATCAATCTATCCAATCTGCTATTGAAGCAGCGAATGGGGAGAGTACAATCGTAGTCCAGAAAGATGTAGAATACTCCGAAGCTACTCCTCTGAAAGTTGCAAGCGGCAAGACTATCATTTTGGATCTGAACGGCCACACCGTCTCTCAGACGGTCAATAGTCAGGTGAATTCTGCCCTGCTGACCAACATGGGCACCCTGACCATTCAGGACAGCAGTGGCAACGGCAAACTCACTGCTGTGGCAGAAT
The DNA here is from genome assembly GCA_020025735.1 of Evtepia sp. GTDB lineage: Bacteria > Bacillota > Clostridia > Oscillospirales > Oscillospiraceae > Evtepia. The sequence goes on along the minus strand of JAHHRP010000027.1, from coordinate 9,830 downwards.
CTCCAGACGGTCAGCCATTCAAGTACGGCAATTACACCATTGACAACCATGGTACATTGGTCGTAGCGAGCGGAACCGTGGAAAATACGACCAAGGCAACTTCTAATGCTGCTGGAGCCGCAACCTACGCTGTCAACAGCATTTCCGACCAGGGCACGGTTTCCGTTACTCTGAACGGCGGTGCGCTGACTCACTCGGGTAATGGCAACTCCATTCGCCAAATGGCACGGAGCGGCGAGCATGAAAACAACCTGACAGTGAATGCTGGCGCTACCTTGAAGGGCGGTATTTTCCAGCAGCTCGCACCCAGCGGGGGTGCAGCTGCTAAGGCAAAGCTTACCATGAATGGCGGAGAGCTTTCTGGTTACTATGCCATTAACCAGAACTCCACCAATGGCAAGTTTGACAACGCTCATATTACCGTCGCGGGCGGCACTGTTCACGGTGCAATTTCCATCAACTGGCCTTTCTCTGGTGACGCCAGTGTGAATGCCGGCCATGTGAGCATCACTGGTGGTAGCTTTGACAAAGTCGGTTTTGATAAGCTCTCCAGCATTTTCGACATCTATAACAATATTACTGGTGAGATGAAGTTCATCACCGGCGGTACCTATGTTGAAGATCCTTCCGACTATGTGCCCGCTACCCACAAGGCAACAGAGGCTAACGGTACCTGGACTGTTGCTCCTTCTGCAAGCGGCAATATCGACACCACCACCGGTAGTGACGGCAACATTGAGATCACTGGAGCTCCCAGCGAGGAGAATGTTGCAGCTGGTAAGGTTGAAGTCGAAGTTAAGGATGGCAGTGCCACCGTGAACCAGGTTACCGTCAAGGCTCTTGCCGATAGCAGTGTTGACCTTACCGTGAAGAGCAAGACCGCAGAGGTCACCATCCCCGCTGAGGCGATGAAGGATGTCGCCGCCGAGGTCAAGGTCGAGGTCAAGAAGATCAAAGTCGCTAACACCACTGACGCTGTTGAGGTCAAGGTGACCGCAAATGACAAGAACCTCCTTCCCAACGACGGTGTCCAGAAGGGCACAGTGACCATCAGTATCCCTACCACTCTTACAGAGGGTCATGTCTACTATGTGACCGGCAACGATGGCAGTCTTGTCTATGCAGAGAAGATGGACGCAATCTTCGCAGACAGAAAGGTCACCTTCACCACCAACCACCTCAGTAAGTATGTTGTCACTAATCAGGAGAAGACAACTGCCGAGGCCCGGTATCTCACAACTGCCGAGGGTGAGTATACCTACGGCACCGTTGCAGCCGCTCTTAGCGGGGCTGCCGATAAAACCGTCATCACCCTGCTGCAAGATGTTAAGGTAGATAACAACAGCAACAGCGGCCTCCAGGTGGCGAAGGGTAGAACCCTCACCTTGGACCTGGACGGTCACACCATCACCCAGATGGTGTCCGAAAATAAAGCGTCCGCTCTGCTGACCAACCGGGGCACCCTGACCATTCAGGACAGCTCCAGCCCCATGACCGGCGGCCTTGTTGCGAATATCGGCGATCATGCAAGCGGGACCTGGAGCTATGGTAACTATGTGATTGATAACTATGGAACCATCACCCTGGACTGCAACATCAGCAATACGCTGGGCAAGCCATACGGTGCTGCTATTGCGCTGAACAATGACCCTGGCAGCAGGATGACAATCAACGGCGGCAAAATTGAAACAGTGTCTACTGCCATCCGTCTGTACGCAAAGAACAACGATAAGAGCGTTGCTCTGACCATCAATGGCGGCGAGATCATTTCCCGTGACCCCATCTGGGTGCAGGCCCAGAACGGGACTGCACCTGCCGCAAAGGTGACGGTTACAGGCGGTGAAATCCGGTCCACCGGAAAGGGCAGCAATGGTCCCACCACCATCCGCACCACCCATATGGGTGAGGAAACCGGGCTGAACGGCATTGAGATCAAAGTGAGCGGCGGTAAGCTGACCGGCGGTAATATCGATCTTGGCGCGGCGTGGAACAATGAAAAGACCACTACTGGTGAGAAGCTGATGATCACCGGCGGCGAGATTGATGGAATTTATATCCATACTGAAGAAAGCACCGCCAAGCACGAGGGCGAAGTCACTGGCGGTATCTTTAAGACTGCCCTCCCCACCGGGATGATCCAGGACAATTCTGCTGTTGCCACTGTAAGCGGCTCCAATGGTACAGTAACTGCTGTGGGCAATAACTCCATTAAGGAAGCTGCAAAGCAGAACGGCGTGACGCAGATCACTGTGACGCAGGGCAATGTCACGCTTGATAAGAGTGATGTTCCTGTGGGGGTTGTCGTAAAAAATGACGGTGATGGCGAGGTCCAAGTGGGAGGTCAGACAATCTCCAAGGGGGAGAGTCAGGTGCCCAATCCCGACAATTCTGGCGGCGGCTCTGGCGGTGGCGGCAGCTCTGGCGGCGGCGGTGGCTCTAGCAGCGGCGGCGGTTCTAGCAGCGGCGGTGGTTCTAGCAGCACCTCTGGTTACGAGATTGTGGTCAACAACGCCCCTCATGGCACTGTTTCCGTAACACCCAGCCGCGCCTCCAAGGGTGACCGCGTGACCATCACGGTGAACCCCCATAAGGACTATGTGGTGGACAAGGTCATTGTGACCGATCATCGCGGAGATACAATTCCTGTTACCGACAAGGGCAAGGGAAAATTCACCTTCACCATGCCCTCTGGAAAGGTGAGCGTAAAGGCGACCTTCCGTGCAGAGAAGCAGAACTGGGTCAATCCCTTCTACGATGTGGTCCCCGGCGTATATTATTATGACGCTGTGGCCTGGGCTGCCGAAAATGACATCACTAGCGGCACCTCTACCACTACCTTCAGTCCCAACGCACACTGCACCAGAGCGCAAATCGTCACCTTCCTGTGGCGTGCAGCTGGATCTCCTTCTCCTGCCAACGGACAAAATCCCTTTACGGATGTGGCTGCGAATCACTATTATTCCACGGCCGTCCTTTGGGCCGTAGAAAACGGTATCACCAGCGGCACCTCCTCCACGACCTTCTCCCCGGATGTGACGTGTACCCGTGCACAGGCAGTGACCTTCTTGCATCGCAGCCAGAATTCCCCTGCTGCGGGCAGCAGCTCTGCCTTTGGAGATGTGGCATCTAACGCATATTATGCAAATGCTGTGGCCTGGGCTGCACAGAATGGCATTACCGGCGGTACTGGGGCGAACACCTTCAGCCCTGATGCGAGCTGCACCAGAGCGCAGATCGTCACCTTCCTGTATCGTACTTTTGTGAAATAAGACATATCCAATCCCAGCAGACGAGCAGCCGAAGTTCCCGGACTTCGGCTGCTCATTTTCGTTTCATCATACCGTAGTATCTTGGAAGTGCTATGTTTTCGCAAGCATAGCGCCAATGGATATTTGACACACTTGCAGAGGTAAGCCCCTGATCCTGGCGCTGCTGCGACTGTAGGAAAGCGCATAAAAGATCCCCGGCAGAAAGTGCCGAAGCAATCTCTGCCGGGGATTCTCGTACAACCAAAGTTACCTCTGTGAAGGGGAAACCAAGGTTTCCCACGCTTTTTTTACTGTGACGCGATACAATCCATAAAACGCTGCGGACATCGCTGTGACAAGTGCCAAGCAGGCAGCAAATCCGGTGCGCTCGGCCGAATCAATCATACCATCCCCGCCGTTGCCCATCAAAATTAGCGTATAAAAGCACAAGATCAGGAGTGTTCCAATGACAAGGGGTGGGAGAAAGACCCGTTTTACCTGTCCTTTGGCCGTTTTGCGGAGATAGGCGTCGGACGCGCCCAGCTTGCGCAGATCTTCATATACCCAGGCATTGGTCAGCATCAGGGTCTGGCTGCGGGTATACAGGATGACTGCCACCGACGCAAAACAGAGGATGGCAACAAACACAAACAGGAGCAGGAACACTGCAAAATTGGAAATGAAATCCCCTTGATCCAAGGCTCTGAATTTTGGCATATACATCCAGTTGAGACGAAAATCGGAGGAGTCTGGCTTGCTTGGGTCGATGGTGGGAAAGGATGCGCGGTCCGGGTGCTCTGGGTCAAGATAATAGGGTTCACCATTTGCAAGTTTATGCGCCCGAACTATGCGGTCATAGCCGGCGAAGCGGGTTGCCTCCTCCCCGGAGTGTGTTACAATGGTGTGGAAGAGCACTTTGGAGAAGGCGTAGCTGTCGTTCTCTGCGTTGAATACAACCTGCACTTCCTGCCAATCCAGAGGCAAGCCTTGGGTGATCTGCGAATAGTCCTCATCCGAAAGAACGCGAATGTCCCGGAACAAATCGCTTCGGAGGGGCGTGTCTAAGGTGCGAACCGGAAGTTCCTTCTTGGTGAGTGGATTGGTAATCAAACCAATCGTATGAAAATCGCCATAACGATCGAATGTTGCAGCACTCTCACCTGGGTTTAATGTAAGGTTGTCCCCAGTAAGAGCGTTCCATGCAGATACGGAAAAAAAGCGAGTTTCTGCCAAGGTTTTGGTGTATTCTTCCGTATACGTTGTGCCCATAGAACTGTCTGTTTCAATCTGTGCCTTCCCATCCACGATAAGGGATGCCGATGGCATTTCCACATAGTCTGTAAGCGATACGCCGTGTTCTGCGGCCAAAGCGTCTATGTCGTTTTTTCCAATCATCTCCCGATCGGCTCGATAAAAAAAGCAGTAGTCCATGGGACGGTTTTCAATTTCCTCCTTGCCTGGCGCCGTCATCGTCGGTGGATAGAAGGAGGCAAAGTATGCCCCTGCCACCAGAACCGTCACCACCAACATATTGCGGACGGTCTGCCGCCCCTGAAACTGCATCATGCTGTTTTCAATCAGATGAGGATACCGGTTTTTGCCACGGTGCCAACCGCCTGTCACCGTGTAAAGCAGCACCCAGTACAGACCGATCAGCGCTGGCAGATAAAACAGTGCGGTAAGGATTCCGGGGGCATACCAATGCAGAACCAGGACACAGAAGGTGGGAACAAAATATCCCAGCAGCCCTCCCAAGACCATCATGCAAATGCCACCCCAGCCATACCAGCCAGGCACGGCGCGAACAGGCTCTGCCCGGTGGCTTTCCTGAATGATGTCCAACACATTGACGCGTGCCAGGAAATGGCGCTGCATGATAAGAAGTGCGAGCAAAACAAACACCGTGAAAGACACAGGGATGAGATACGCCTGCCAAGCAAAAATCAAGGCCATCTCCGGTGTGTCCACCAGCGTCAGGCGAAAAATGGCCCAGATGATCCAGCACAATGGGGTTCCCAAAACAAGACCTGCGCCACAGGAAGCAAGCGTCAGGCCCAGGACCTCCCGCCGCAGCTGCCGTCCCAACACGTTCCTGCTTACACCCAGCGCCAAAAACACACCAGATTCTCTGGATTTATAACGAAAGAACAAACCAGCTGCATAGACAGAGAATACAGCACAGCCAATGACCGCCAGCACGAAGATCATCATGACTTGCTTGCGAGAATCTCCTCCCTCCGGCAAGGAGTTCTGTATCGTGGGGGAATTCATCATCATGCAAAAGGCGGTGATGAGCAGACTTGAGAAGAACAGGCAGCCAGCGAGCAAGGTATATTGTTTTTTTCCTTTCTTTCGCAGGGTGGAAAAAACGGCAGATAGAGTTCTCATTCTCCCGTCACCTCACTTAGGTCTCGGATGGTATCCAAGAGAGCGTCCTGAAAGGCCCGGCGTTCCTGTTCTCCGCGGACCAGGGTTTTCCGCACATTGCCATCTTTTAGGATCACCACACGGTCACAAAAACTTGCAGCAAAGGAATCATGGGTCACCATGAAGATGGTAGCAGACAGGTCGTTTTTTGCCCGCAGGAAAGCATCAATGACGGTCTGGGCAGACTTTGAATCCAGGTTTCCCGTAGGTTCGTCTGCCAAAATCAGCTCTGGATTGTTGATGAGTGCGCGGGCCACAGCCGTGCGCTGCCGCTCACCGCCGGACACATCTGCCGGAAACTTGTTTTTTATGTGAGAAATCCCGAACAAATCACAAAGCATATCCGCGCTTTTTTCCATGGCATCATCGGTGCGGCCGCCAATGATGCAAGGCAGCATGATGTTGTCTCGGATTGTCAGGCCGTCCAGAAGGAGGAAATCTTGAAAGATAAAGCCAAGCTTTTCGTTGCGAACCTGGGCGATGTGTTCCTCATCCAGCGCTGCCAGATCTATGTTGCTCAGCTTGATTTTTCCAGAATCGGTGGGAATGTAGCAGGAAATGCAGTTTAAGAGGGTGGATTTCCCTGAACCAGAAGGACCCATGACCCCAACAAATTCCCCTTTTTGTACTTCCAATGAAACCCCTTTCAACACTTCATAGTTGTTGTTTCCGACTTTGTAGGACTTATATAGCGTTTGAACAGATAACATCATGGCACTCCTTTCGATTGCTTTTAACGATCAAATCAAAAGTATCAAATCAGAAGAGGCGCTGCAACTAGGGCTGTCATCTTTGAAAATTTTTCTGTCATGTTTGGCAACGGGATGTCATAAACAGGCGTTTCCTTGTAAAGTTTGGTTTTGCTATTTCCTTGCTTCATGATAAAATTAAGGCACATACCATCGAAAGGAGGATTGGATGATCATGATGTCAATCGCGGTTTGTGATGATAACCAGGAAAATCGGCAGAGTCTTTGCTGGCTTTTGGAAAGTGTTTTGGAACACCGAACCATGGAACACAAGATCTATGCGTTTTCCTCTGGAGAAACACTGCTTTCGTGGATGGAAAAGCATCGCAATGAGATTGATCTATTGTTTCTGGATATTGAACTGGGAAAGCTCAGTGGGATGGAGACGGCAAGAAAGCTCCGTGTGGACAACGATGTTCTGCAAATCGTTTTCGTCACCGGGTTCTCAGACTATGTGTTCGATGGCTATGGTGTAGGTGCGTTGGATTACCTGTTGAAACCCGCCAAGAGAGAACAGGTGGAAGCCATCCTTTCCCGCACGCTGGCAAAGCAGTGCAAAGATGCGGGACAGATTTATTCCTGCCACAATGGAGACATTTGGTATCGCATTCCATACAAAGAGATTTTGTATTTTGAATCTGACCGTCGTAAAGTAAATTGTGTCACCTCGCAGCGCAGGTACGAATTTTACGGGAAACTGGACCAAGTAGCACAGGAACTGTCCGGCTCCGATTTTGTCCGTATTCACCAGAGATACTTGGTACGGGCGGATGCCATCCGGCAAATCTGCGGCCATGAAGTCCAGATCGGAGCAGATACTTTGCCCATCAGTCGGTCCTATCATCAGCAAGCACTGCTTGCACTAACCAGAAGTGCGTTGAAAGGATGAGCGGTCATGTTTCTGCATCTGACGCTATTTTCGTTTGTCACATACCTCCTTTCGGTGTGTCTGAGTGGTTTTTTTCTCTATCGCCTGTGCAGAGGGTTTGTGGCAGGAAAGGAACCACGCTGGGCAAAGATCCTGCTGTTTGTCACGTTGGCGTTGACAAGCAGTATGGTGATTTGGGTTGGTGATAACAACTTCGCTATGACACTGCCGTTTTATATGTTGGCGTTCCTGCTTGCCACAACGGGGGACCTGTTGGGGAGGATCACAGTGGGCGGCGTTTTTTTCTGCTTTGTCATGTCGGTCTGTGCCATGGCCGATACCTATTTGATTCCCCTTGACCGTTTTGGAGATTACGGGATTGTCAGCAGACTGGTGCGGCCGCTGGTTTTCGGCCTGTTGTATTTGGCGTTTTACAACCAGCTGCAAAAGGAAAGCATCCAGCTGCCGCATCATTTGTGGGAGATCTGTGCGGGGCTTACCCTGCTGCCCTTTGCCGCCTTGTCCATCCTGATCCTCCCTGCTTACTGGATGCCGGATTCCATCCTGCTGCATCACTTCAACTGGTTTCAGGGCGCAGTGATCCTGCCGATCTGCTTGCTTTCCTCCTTGGTACTGCTTCGGAGTATCCTTGTACTCGCTGAGTATGAAACAAAAGCGCAGGCCGCTGCGTTTTCTGAGATGCGTGAATGGTACTATCAAGGTTTGAAGCGGGAACAAACACAGGTGCGTACCTTACGCCATGATTTGCAGAACCATCTGCACGCAGCGCTCGGGCTTTTGGAGCGAGGGGAAACCGAAAAGGCCAGACAGTATATTCTTGAATTGGTGGAGGTAAAGGCATTGCATCACTCGCATCATATCTGTGAAAACGAGATTGTCAATGTAGTGGTGTCATCCAAGTGGGAGGAGATGGAACAGCGTGGGATGATGGCGGACATACAAATTGTCCTGCCTGCTATGCTCCCCATTGCGGACACGGATCTGTGTGCGCTGTTGGGCAATGCCTTAGACAACGCAATAGAAGCCGCCCAAAAATCGGAGGACAAGCATATTTCCATTCGCTGCAAGGCTGAGCGAGGCTTGTTCATGCTGTGCGTTGAGAATTCATTGGATGGGGAAATACACAGGGATCTCAGCACAACGAAAAAGGATAAAAAAGTCCATGGCTTCGGGCTGGCAGGTATGGGGGAAATTGTCACCAGATATGGCGGCTTTTTGGAAGCTGCTCCCACAGGCAACAAGTTTGAGCTGCTGATCAGTATTCCATTACAACCGTAGAAAGAGGGGACTGGCCAGTATCTCAAAGAACTGCCATGAGAAGAAGGAGCGGTGAAAGAATAGGAGATCTGAAGAAGGGCGGTTGTGCTACAAGCACAACCGCCCTTCTTCAGGCAAAATCTTAAATTTGTAATAGGGATTCAAAAGGTTTGTATCCCTATGGAACGACACCAAACAGGAGGCGTCCTTTTCTTTGGGATCACTCCCCAGCAGAAGTGGGGTCTTCTGATGCTTCATGGGCTGCCGTGTCAGCGTCAGCGTCTGGTGTTTCCGGCTGAGGAATTCCCATCTGTAACCGTGCGCCGCACTGGGCACAGTAGCGGTCTCCCCAAAAGACCTGACGGCCACAGTTGGGGCAGCAGGGGTCATCCGCAGGGGAACGATCAGCGTCATCCTCCGGCTGCCGGTTGGCTTCGATCTCCGTCCGGGCCTGAGCGATTACCTGCCGGGAGGCCTGGATGGAGGCGTAGAGCGCCATGACCTCGTCATCGAAGGACTCCTCTGCATCCAACTTGTCCAGCAGCAGCTGACCAAGGTTCATGATGTAGGTGTCGATTTTTTTCTCCTCGGCGCTGATTTTCAAACTCAGGCGGCCATGTTCGATGGCGGTGTTGGCCTTGTTGGCCGCTTCTGCCGCCAGACTGTTCAGTTTTTCACGCAATGCCATGGGGCATCCCTCCTTCCTCCAGGAACGAATGCTGGGGGGACAGCGATTTTAGAAATATGCCTTCATGGCCTCGGTGGCCAGGGCAACGTCAGCGCTGATGGTGATGGTAAATTTCACACCATTGGTGTCGGAGAAGCGGTCCAGCCAGGCCAGGAACTCTTCCACCTCAGGGGCATCAGGCTCAGAGGGGATAATTTTGCACAGGCTGTCAATGAACACATGGGTCAGGTCGTAGTTGGAAGCATACATTCCGCTGATAAAACCTTTGAAAAAGGTGAAGTTGTCTGCGGCGAAATCGCTGGACTCTACCAGGCGAACATTCGGGCTGACATCAAAGCGGAGCTTCTTGCCCATTTCCACACAAACTACATTGCCGCTTTCGTTCTCAGCAGCGCGGTTAATCATATCAATCATCTGCTTGGTCTTACCGGTGCCTTTGGCGCCCATAATCACTCGAACCATGAAAATCACTCCTTCTTGATCCAGAAACGATACGTTCTGATGGCTTCATGTTACCATACCAACGGAAAAACTGCAATGGGATTTATCGAATTTTTATAAATTTCTGACAG
>JAHHRP010000026.1 GCA_020025735.1 Evtepia sp. | reverse complement strand
CACCTTGCCAAGGTGGAGGTAGCGAGTTCGAGCCTCGTCACTCGCTCCATCAAAAACCCTTGTTCTTTGAACAAGGGTTTTTTCTTTGCCATCTGTACAAATTATGGTTCATCCATGGCTTGCAGCTGGGCCAGGGAGACACTGTCCAGATACTCATAGATTACCTGGTCCAATCCCTGCCATAGAGGCAGCGCGCGGCAGTGGCCTGCTTTTTCACAGCCCTTTTTCTCGCCCTTTAAGCAAGCAACTGTGGCCAAATCCCCCTCTGCCAGACGAAGGATTTCTCCGGCAGAATAGGCTTCGATTGGCCGGCATAGGCGATACCCGCCCCCTTTGCCCCGGATGGCATCTACCAGACCCGCTCGGCTGAGAGAAGCTAAAATATTTTCCAAATATTTTACCGAGATTTCCTGCCGCTGGGCAATGTCTTTAAGGGGGATGTATCCCCCGCTGTTGTGGTCTGCCAGATCTAACATTACCCGCAGGGCATAGCGTCCTTTGGTGGAGATCATCATACGCGAACCCTTCTTTCTCTGCCGGTGTGAGTCCGGCGTTTTTTGATATTATACCGCAAAGGTAGGAAAATGTGAATGGCTGGCATTTACATTTTCTTGTTTTTGGCCTGGAGGCTGCAACACCATTTCTAACTGATTCCATGTGCATTCCACATAAAACCCGGGAAAGGGTGTGCCGAACAGAGACGGCCACCACAGACGACACGGGCAGGGTCCTTTGAGGCCCTGCCCGTGTCGTCTGTGTGTTTAGCAAGAGGAAGGAGACAACGGTTATCCTGCATAGGGACGAACCCGAAAAACGGCGCCCAGAGATTCTGCCAATTGGCGGCAGGCTTCGATCTCCTGGGGGGACTTATCATAGTCCACAATGGAGACCATGACGGTGGGAACATACTTAACCGCCTGCCGGATGAAATCCAACATAGCATCCCAACCAGCCTGTCCGGCCCCAGGCCGAGTGAGGCGAAGGTATTCGGATGGATTGGAGGCGTTGAGAGACACAGATACCGCATCCAACCGACCGGCCAGTTCCGGGGCCAGATTCCGGTGGTTAATGAGACTGCCATGGCCGTTGGTGTTCAGGCGGATGGGAGGCAGGTCAGATCGTCCAGCGGCCCGAAGTCTGTCACAGATCCAGAGCAGATCGTCGGCCCGGCAAGTGGGTTCTCCATAGCCGCAGAAGACGATTTCTGCGTATTGGGACAGATCTTGGGAGAGGATCTCATCCAAAATAGATGCCTTGCTGGGTTCTTCCTGGAGCCATAGGCCCCCGAAAGATGAGTCGTCCTGATCCCGGATGCAGAAGACACAGCGGCAGTCACAGCGATTGGTCATGTTGATATAGAGGCTGCCGAAGGAAGGATAGGTGATGATATCACCCTTCATATAAACCATCTCCTTTGGAAGCAGGTCAGTCTGTAATGGTGAAGAGTTTTTTTGCGGTCAGGGTGGTGGTGTGTTCCACTTCTTCTCGGCTCAGGCCCTTGATCTCGGCGATGGTCTCAGCCATGCGGTAGACATAACGGGAGTCACAACGTTTGCCCCGGAAAGGCGTGGGAGCCATATAAGGCGCATCGGTCTCCACCATGATGCGATCCAGGGGGACGGCGGCAATGACTTCTGGGGCCTTGCGGGCGTTTTTGAACGTGATGGTGCCAGTAAAGGACAGGTGCCAGCCCAGTTTGATTAGGGTTTTGGCGTCCTCGGCAGAGCCAGAGTAGCAGTGAAAGACGCCGCGGACACCGGGAAATTGCTTGACCATGGCCAGACAATCGGCGTGAGCCTCCCGGTCGTGGACAATGACGGGCAGATCCAAGTCTTTGGCCAGCTGAAGCTGGGCTTGGAAGACCTCTTTTTGCAGATCCCTTGGGACCTCCTGCCAGTAGTAGTCCAGGCCGATCTCTCCAATGGCTTTTACTTTCGGGTGGCGGGCCATTTCTGCCACTTGGTCCAACCAGTCTGGGGGCAGATGCAAGGCATCCTCTGGGTGGACCCCGGCAGCGGCGTAGACATGGGGATAGGTTTCAGCCAGGGCGATGGATTGACGGGAAGTTTCCAAGTCACAGCCGGGGCAAAGGACCAGCCCAACGCCGGCGGCGGGGAGGGCAGAGAGGACTTCATCCCGGTCAGGATCGAAGGCTTCGGTGTAGTAGTGGGCGTGGGTATCAAAGAGCATGATTCAACTCTCCTTCTCGGGGATCTGGGCCAAGGGATGACAGCCCTGGCCGTCACTGATGGCCTCTAGTTCCAGGACCCGTTCTGGGTCGGCATCCTGAAGATGGAGGAGTTTTTCGGCCATGATTCGGGAGAAGCCCGACTGAAGGATACTCTGGATGATGACGTTTTCCACCACACCCTCGTCGGTGACGTTGGGGTCTAGGATATCCTTCACAGCGGCCCGGGTCTGGGCGGTGTAGAAATTTCCCACCTCTTGCAGGCGTTTTATATAGCTGGTGTAGAAGGTTTTGATTTCCTCCTCATCGGCGGTGGAAGGCAGCAGCTGCTGCAAGCCGTTGATGCTGATGCCCTGTTTAAGGGTGAAGATCATGAGCAGGAAAGCGATGTGGACTCGGTAGTATTTGCGTTTTTCTGGGGCGGGCATGACTTTTAGACGGACATAGTTGTTGATGGTGGTGGGCGTAACGGGTTTGTCTTTGGATTCCTCCATGGGAATGAAGTCCAGGTATTGGCCTAGGAGGGCAATGATCTGATCCATATACAAGCCAATATCGGGCAGCTCTTTCCAGGCGGGCAGTCTATAATTGTTCAGATAATGCTCCCACCGAATGAGCTTATGGGCAATGAGTTCTTTGTCGTAAGGCATAGGCGCACTCTCTTTCTGAACCAAAATATGGTTCTCCCACTGGAGGATATTAGCATAAAAGCACTCCAGTTGGTTTTATTTATAGTATAACACGAAGAAAAGGATAGGACAAGGTGTTGCATTAAAAGTTTGCTGGCATTGCTTGATGTCTATATTATGATGAGGGAAGAGAGAAGGTTTTCCCAGGGTCTGTTTTGCACGGTCGAATGGAGAGTCGATCTGCCACAGAACCAGAGGGAAAGGCATCAAAAAAATTTTAACAACCTATAAAATCCCCGTGCGTTTTTCGGCAGGATGTGGTAAGATGAAAAAAAGTCATCTGCGGGAGGAGCATTCCTCTCGTTTTTAACGAAGGGAGTCCTGTTTCATGCGGAAATCTTTGCTCCTGCCTGGCGTGGCTGCGGCGGCTGGAATCGTCGGCCTGCTGGTCCGGGGGGCTTATCTGAACCACGGCTTTGAGGTGGGCACCCATCTTCCCATTGCCGGGGCACCCACGATGTGGGCCATGATTTTGGTGACAGTGGCCACTGTGGTGGTGCTGGCGGTCCTGTGCCGGGGAAAGCACCAAACATTCGACCAGTGCTATACAGGCGCATTTTCTTCCCAGCGCTTCCTTTGGAATGTTGGAGTTCTGGGGGGTGCGGTGCTGTTGGTTGTGGGGGGATTTCTGTCTCTGGCGACTTGGATCAGCAGCCCGCTGGATGCCCTTGGGCAGCGGACAAGGAGTGTTTCCTGGGCCTTGCTGGGGGTGCTTGCCCTGCTGTCTGGGGCGGGGATCTATTTTATGCAGCAAAAAATGCGGCGGGGGCAGCCCATCCTTACCGCTTGGACGGCGTTGCCTGGGTTTGCCTGCTGCTTGTGGATTATGGCGAATTATTATGCTGCCTGGGCAGCGGAACCTTCCCTGGGGCGGTATGGGGTGCCCATGCTGGGCGTGATCCTTTCCATGCTGGCCTGTGTTCAGATGGGAGCGCTGGCATTTGGGAAGGGACGGGTAGGAACCATTTTGCTGCTATGTCTATCTGCTGGTGCGTTTAATATTATGGCTTTGGCCGACAGGCTGCCGCTAGTAGATACGGCCTTGTGCTTGGGTATGACCTTCTACCTGCTCTCCAGCGCGGGAGCCTTGGTGGACAATGATGTCCAGTCTGCTGGAGCACCTCCCTGCGCCAGCCATTGTGCCCAGTGTGCAGGCTGCGCGCCCATGGGCACCATCAAGGCGCCTAAGAAGAAAAAGAAAAAGGGTCAGCCGGATCAGGCGGCGGAATCCTGATCAGAAGAAAATCAACGCGCCCCTGGGCGTATGGAGGATCAATAGCTATGGAAAGAGACCAGAAGAAAAAGTTTTACATTACCACCCCTATTTATTATCCCTCGGACAAACTCCACATTGGGCACACCTACTGTACCGTGGCCACGGATGCCATGGCCCGCTACAAAAGGCTGCAAGGCTATGACGTGCTGTTTCTCACGGGCACGGATGAACACGGGCAGAAGATTGAGGACAAGGCGAAGGAGGCCGGTGTCACGCCCCAGCAGTTTGTGGACAATATTGTGACTGGGGAACGGGGCGTGCTGGACCTGTGGAAACTCATGAACATCTCCAATGACCGGTTCATCCGCACGACAGATGATTACCATGTGGCAGCGGTCCAGAAGATTTTTAAGAAGATGTATGACAAAGGGGATATTTATCAGGGCAAATATGTGGGCAAATATTGCAAGCCCTGTGAGTCTTTCTGGACGGAGTCCCAGCTGGTGGACGGCAAGTGTCCCGACTGTGGCAGGGAGGTCCAGGATGCTGAGGAGGAGGCATACTTTTTCCGGCTGTCCAAATATGCCGATCGGATCCAGGATCTGTTGGAAAACACGGATTTTCTTCAGCCTCGGTCCCGGGTGCATGAGATGGTGAACAACTTCATTAAGCCCGGTCTGGAGGATTTGTGCGTTTCCCGGACGTCCTTCTCTTGGGGGATTCCGGTGGACTTTGCCCCCGGCCATGTGGTCTATGTGTGGGTGGACGCACTGTTCAACTATACCACGGCCCTTGGCCTGTATAACGACAAATACGACGATTACGACCACTACTGGCCTGCCGAGTATCACTTTGTGGGCAAGGAGATTGTCCGGTTCCATTCCATCATCTGGCCTGCCATGCTCATGAGCATGGAGATGCCCCTGCCGAAACACGTCTTTGGCCACGGCTGGCTGCTGCTGGATGGCGGCAAGATGTCCAAGTCCAAGGGCAACGTGGTGGACCCTTATGTGTTGGCAGAGCGGTTTGGGGTGGATGCCCTGCGGTTCTTCCTTATGCGGACCTTCCCCTTTGGTTCTGATGGCAATTTCTCCAACGAACTGCTGATTAACACCATCAACGTGGACCTGGCCAACGACTTGGGCAACCTGGTCAGCCGGACCACAGCCATGGTGCAGAAATATTTTGGTGGGACTCTGCCGGAGGGATGCAGGACCTGTGCGGCACCTGAGGGATATGACACGGAGCTGATTGCCTTGGCCTCTGGTCTGCGGGATCGCTACGAGGCCGACATGGATGCCTGTGCCCCCCACAAGGCGTTGGACGAGGTATTCAAGGTCATCCAGCGAGCCAACAAGTATATTGACGAATCCATGCCCTGGGCGCTGGCAAAGGACATGGAGGCCAATGGTGCCCGGCTGGCCCATGTGCTGTATAATCTTTTGGAGGCTACCCGGATTTGCGGGATTCTGCTTTCTCCCTTTATTCCTGATTCCTGTGAAAAACTGTTTGCCCAGATTGGGGTCTGTGACAGCTGCCGCAGCTGGGATTCTGCGGCCCAGTGGGGCAGCCGAGGGGAGACCGTGGCAGTGACCAAGGGGGAGAACCTCTTCCCTCGGGTGGACATGGAAAAGGCCCTGGAAGAGTTGGAGGCCATCCGGGCCGCCGCTGCCGCCCCGACCCAGCCGGCCATTGAGCTGGAGCCATGGGAAGAGGCCGTGGACTTTGAGACCTTTGCCAAATCGGATTTTCGGGTGGTGAAGGTGAAGGCTTGCGAGGCAGTGAAGAAGTCCAAGAAGCTGCTGAAGTTCATCCTGGACGATGGTTCTGGGACGGATCGGCAGATTTTGTCTGGGATTGCACAGCATTATAAGCTGGAGGATCTGGTGGGCAAGACGCTGGTGGCCATTGTGAACCTGCCGCCCCGGAAGATGATGGGGCAGGAGAGTCAGGGGATGCTTCTGTCGGCGGTACACAAGGAGAACGGCGGGGAAGTTCTGCATCTACTCATGCTGGATGACGGGATTCCTGCTGGGGCGAAGCTGTGCTGAAGCCGCACAACTGAAACAAAAAGAGGACATCCTGGACGACAGAGCTTTTGTCGTCCAGGATGTTTTGTTATCGTGGGCTTTTTGGAGAGAAGTCGTGTTCAGAGCTTTCTTATTTACTAAAAAAAGATAGAAAAAACAGCGTTTTTTTCAATATATTGACAAGATACTTTTGGGAGGGTACAATGAAGTTCAAAAAAGTCAATCAGAAAAAGATAAGAGAAATATGCTCTCCAAGCGTTGACTTTATGGTATGTTTTGAACTGCAAATATTTGAGGAAAAGGGTGTGTAGACATGGTAAAAAGAACGAAGCAACAAAAAGAACTGCTCATATTTCTACTGGTCACCTATGGCGGTACATGTCTTATGGGCATCTCTATCGCGGTCGCTCGACATATCGGAATGGATGGGCCTGCCAGCACGTTCTACTTGGTGTTCCCAGGGATGGGGGTTGCCCTTGCCAAGATGATTGTGGAAAGGCATAATCCGCTCTTGCCGAAAAAATTTTTCCTTTGTGTCTTGGTTTCTTTGGGGTTTGAAATTTTGACACACCTTATTTTTTTGCAACGTTGGCTAGAGCGCATACAGATCGTCCTGGGAGTCCTGGCTTTCGTACTGCTCGTTGCGGTCTTTGTGTCTATCTTTTTAGAAAGCAAAGCGTCGCGAAAAGCCTATGGTTTAGCTGGGAACAACTGGAAGGCCACCTTTCTTTATGTAGGGCTGTTTCTGATTTTACTGACAATCGCAAACGTGATCTTCACGTTTGTGACAGAGAGGATTGTCCCGGGTACGGTATCTCAGTTCGGTGCTATGTTGGAAGAGAAGGCAAGAGGTGGTTTGTTCTACCTGATTAGCGTGGCCCCTGTGGTTGGAGCTTATATTTATGCCACCTTCTTAGAAGAATACGGCTGGCGGTACTACTTGCAGCCGCGTTTGCAGAAAAAATTTGGTCTCATTCGAGGGGTACTGCTTCTGGCTGTACTTTGGGAAATATGGCACTATCCTTCCCTTATCCATTTTTGGGTGACTTTTGACCCTATAACATCGGTGCAGGTCATACTGCTGCGTTTGGCGGTCGTTGTTTCACTGTCTGTCTTTATCGGCTTTGTTTATCTAAAGACGAATAATATATGGGCTGCTGCTTCCATCCACTTTTTATATAATAATTTCCCACAGATTATTAATGATTTTCCACAGATTATAAAATTTGCTGAATGGCCTGGAAATGCAAAAGAAAGTTGGGTTTTGCTCCTTGTATATGTTGTAACTTACATAGGGTTGTTTTTGCCGTTCCTGCTTACCAAGCCATTTCGGCAGCCGAAGGAACGTGACATCTCTACGGAAAAGGAGCCGCTCACCGAGGGCTGACAACAGGGCAGACTGTGCTGGTTCCATCCAAACAAAGATAATCTCAGCGCCGCGGCAGAATACACTTCTGCCGCGGCGCTGTTTGCCCTTTTCCTTGAAAAAATCGGGGAATTGTGCTATAATCCACTCTGTATCTTTATAAACAGACGGATTTCACAGATCCAAAAAATCCAACACCCGGAGGGAGCAGCCTTGAGAAAGACCCTAACCATCGACCCGGCGGAAATTGACCGCCAGCTTGCCCTTTGCGACCAGATCCACGCCCTGCTGGATCAGCGTCCCGGCCAAAAACTGGCCTTTGTGGACACCTATGGCTGCCAGCAGAACGAGGCCGATTCCGAACGCCTGCGGGGCTATCTGGCCCGGATGGGCTATGCGTTCACCGACACGGAGGAAGGGGCCGACCTGGTGCTGCTGAATACCTGTGCCATTCGGGAACACGCCGAGCAGCGGGTGTTTGGCAACGTGGGGGCCTTGTCCCACACCAAGCGCCGGCATCCCCAGCAGATCCTCTGCGTGTGCGGCTGTATGGCCCAGCAGGACCATGTGGCCCAGCGGCTGCGGCAGTCCTTCCCTTATGTGGACCTGGTCTTTGGACCGCAAGTGCTGTGGCAGTTCCCCCAGCTTTTGCTGGAAAAGGTCACCTCCGGCAAGCGGGTCTTTGCCACCGAGGACGTACCTGGAACGGTAGCCGAGGGCATCCCGGTGGTCCGGCAGAACAACTTGAAAGCCTGGGTGTCGATTATGTACGGCTGCAACAATTTCTGCACGTACTGTATTGTGCCCTATGTCCGGGGCCGGGAGCGCAGCCGCCAGCCGGAAGAGATTCTGGCGGAAGTGCGCCAGCTTGCCGCAGCGGGATACAAGGACATCACGCTCCTAGGACAGAATGTGAACTCCTATGGCAAGGACCTAGGGTTGGGGGTGGATTTTGCCTGGCTGCTGGAGCAGGTCAATGCCATTGCTGGGGATTTCCTCATTCGCTTCATGACCAGCCACCCGAAGGATGCCGGGGAGCGGTTGTTCGATGCTATGGCTGCCTGTGAGAAGGTGGCCCCTGTGCTGCACCTGCCCTTCCAGTCAGGGAGCAGCCGGGTGCTCAAGGCCATGAATCGGGGCTACACCAGGGAGGGGTACCTGACCTTGGTGGACCAGCTGCGCCAGCGCATCCCGGACATTGTCCTGACCTCAGATGTGATCGTAGGATTCCCAGGGGAGACCCAGGAGGAGTTTGAGGAGACCATGCGTCTCATTGAGACGGTGCAGTATGATGCGCTGTTTACGTTTATTTTCTCGCCACGCCACGGGACTCCAGCAGAAAAGCTGCCGGACCCCATGCCCAAGGAGCAAAAAAGTGCCAATTTCCAGCGGTTGCTCCAGCGGCAGAATGAGATTTCCAGGGCGCGGCACCAGCGATACATCGGCAAGACGTATCGCTGTCTGGTGGACGGGCAGGGCGGCGATGGTCGTCTGACAGCCCGGACCGCCGGAGGACGGCTGGTCCATCTGGAAGCCGACACAGAACTGGTTGGCACCTGGCAGCAAGTAAAGATGACCGGGGCCTCTAACTGGGCGTTGTTTGGGACGCTGGTGTAAGCGAGGAGGAAAAAAGCAGCTATGGCAGAACTGACACCGATGAAGAAGCAATACTTGGCGATGAAGGAGGAGCATCCAGATTGTTTGCTGTTCTTTCGGCTGGGGGATTTTTATGAGATGTTCAACGAAGACGCCAAGACCGCGGCGGAGGAGCTGAACCTCACCCTTACCACAAGGGACCGGAACAAGCCCCCTGAGGAGCGCACCCCCATGTGTGGGGTGCCCTATCACTCTGCTGAGGCGTACATTACCCGTCTCATTGCCAAGGGATATAAGGTGGCCATCTGCGAGCAGACCGAAGACCCAGCCAAGGCCAAGGGCCTGGTGGACCGAGAAATCATCCGGGTGGTGACACCTGGCACCCTCATTGAGGAAACCATGCTGGAGGAGGGGAAAAACAACTTCCTGGCCAGCTTGTGTGTGACGGAGCAGGGGGCCGGTCTGTGCTTTGGGGACATCTCCACAGGGGAAGTGTTCCTGACGTATTTCCCGTTGGACGGCTGGATCGAGCAGGTGGAGAGCGAACTGGTTCGCTTTGCCCCCCGCGAGATCCTCCTTTCGCCCGGCGCTTGTGATCCGGGGCTGTTGGCGTATCTGTCAGCCCGTCTGCCCTGCCGCGTAGAGCGGGCCGGGGCGGCACGCTTTGCGCTGGAAAAGGTCCAGCCTAAGGTGAAAAAGCAGTTCACCCAGGGATTGGATCAGATCCCAGCTGCGGCCCTTCCTGCCGTGCAGGCAGTGGGCGGTCTGCTGTCCTATTTGTACGAGACTCAGAAAACGGATCTGTCTTATCTGCACACGCTGCGCTATTACGCGGCCGGGGGCTTTTTGGAGCTGGACCCGGTGGCCCGGCGCAATCTGGAACTGACCGAGACGCTGCGAGGACAGGAAAAGAAGGGGTCCCTGCTGTGGGTGCTGGACAAGACACGCACGGCCATGGGTGGTCGTCTGCTGCGCAGCTGGATGGAGCGGCCCTTGCTGGACCCGGTGGAAATTTCCCGGCGTTTGGAGGCAGTAGGCTGGTTAGTAGATCATTCGATAGAGCGGGAAGAAATGGTCCAGGTACTGCGCGAGGTCACGGATTTGGAGCGGTTGATTTCCCGCATTGTCTACGGCACAGCCGGGGCACGGGATCTGGTTTCTCTGGCGGCGGGTTTGACGCGGCTGCCAATGCTGCAAAACTATCTGCCTGACCGAGCACCCTCCTTGCTGGCCCGGCTGCGGGGGGCTTTGGAGGGACTGCCAGCGCTGACGGAACTGGTGAGTCGTGCCATCGTGGAGGAGCCGCCCTTTTCTGTCCGGGAAGGGGGCCTGATCCGCACCGGATATCACCCGGATGTCGATGCACTGCGGGAGATCCTCACCGATACCAAGGGCGTCATTGCCAAGTTGGAGGCAGCAGAGAAAGAGAAAACGGGGATCAAGTCCTTAAAAGTAGGGTTTAACAAAGTCTTTGGCTATTATATTGAGGTTTCCAAGTCCTATTACGAGCAAGTCCCGGAGCATTATATCCGCAAACAGACACTGGTCAACTGCGAGCGCTACATTACCCAGGAGCTGAAAGACATGGAACACACCATCCTTTCGGCCCAGGATCGGATTGTGGCGCTGGAGTATCAGCTGTTTTGTGAGGTGCGGGACCAGGCAGCAGCTCAGGCAGCCCAGGTGCAGGAGATGGCTGGTGCGGCGGCCCAGGTGGATGTGCTGGTTTCCTTTGCGGCAGTGGCAGCTGAGAACAATTATTGTATGCCGCGGGTGGACAACTCCGACAAGTTAGAGATCATTGAAGGGCGACACCCGGTGGTAGAAAAAATGTGCCGGGATACCCTCTTTGTTCCCAACAACACCTATATGGACGGGAAAGAGAATCTGGCGGCCATTATTACTGGGCCGAATATGGCGGGCAAATCGACCTATATGCGGCAAGTAGCTTTAATGGTCCTCATGGCGCAAATGGGTTCCTTTGTTCCGGCGCAGTCGGCCCACATTGGGGTGGTAGACCGGATTTTTACCCGCATTGGCGCCTCGGATGATTTGACCGGTGGTCAGTCCACATTTATGGTAGAGATGACGGAGGTGGCCGAACTGCTCAAGCATGCCACCAGCCGGAGCTTGTTGATTTTAGACGAGATTGGCCGAGGGACTTCCACCTATGACGGCATGGCCATTGCCCGGGCAGTGCTGGAGTGGTGTGCCGATCCGAAACGGTTGGGTGCGAAAACCCTCTTTGCGACCCACTATCACGAGTTGACGGTGTTGGAAGGGCAGCTGCCGGGGGTGAAAAACTTTAACATCGCGGCCCGCAAGAAAAAGGACCAGATCATTTTCCTGCGAAAAATTGTTCCCGGCGGGGCCGACCAGAGCTATGGGATTGAGGTGGCAAATCTGGCGGGGCTGCCTGCTAAGGTGATCCGGCGGGCACGGGAGATTCTGGTGGAACTGGAGTCTCAGGAGGCAGCCCCCCGCCAGCCTTCGGCCAGACAGGAGCAGCAGGTTTCCCTGACGGCACTGGGGGAGGAAGAGGTCTTGACTGCTCTTCGGAATACACCTGTGGAGACGTTGACTCCGTTGCAGGCGCTCAATCTCCTCAATGAACTGAAGGGGAAACTCTGAATCCTGCCCAGAGAGGAGAGGGCAGCGAATGAATTCCTGCTGCTGTGACGGAAAGCCTGTCTTGGAGGTATGTTATGACACAGAAAATAGAAGTTCTTACCCCTCATGTAGCAGACCTCATTGCCGCCGGTGAGGTGGTGGAGCGGCCGGCCTCTGTGGTGAAGGAATTGGTAGAAAATGCCGTGGATGCTGGCGCGCATACCGTTACCGTGGAAATCCAGCGGGGTGGTATGGCGATGATCCGTGTGACCGATGACGGAGCAGGGATTCCCGCAGAGGAGTGTGCCACGGCGTTCCTGCGCCATGCCACCAGCAAGCTGCGTGCAGCGCAGGATCTGGAGGCCATTGGAACCCTTGGCTTCCGGGGGGAGGCATTGGCTGCCATCGCTGCCGTTGCCCGGGTGGAGTTGTTTACCTGCACCGCCCAGGAAGAATTGGGTACGACGCTGACCATTGAGGGCGGCCAGCTCGTGGCCCAGGAACGCATCGGCTGTCCTCTGGGCACGACGCTGGTGGTTCGGGACCTCTTCTTTAACACCCCCGCGCGGCTGAAATTCATGAAGAAGGATACCGCGGAAGGGGCGGCGGTCTTTGCGCTGGTGCAGAAGCTGGCCCTGGCCCATCCTCAGGTGTCTCTGCGCTTTCTGCGGGATGGCCGCCAGGAGATGATGACACCAGGAGATGGCAAATTACAGTCTGCGCTCTATGGGGTCCTGGGGCGGGATATGGCTTTGGGCTATACTCCCGTGCAGGGCGAAGGGGAAGGGGTCACAGTCAGCGGATTTGTCACCCTGCCCGCCTGCTGCCGCGGCAGCAGGACCTATCAGCACTTCTTTGTCAACGGTCGGCCGATCAAATCAAAACTTCTCATGGCAGCGCTGGAGCGAGCCTATGAAAACCAAAGGATGGTGGGGAAGTTTCCTGGCTGTGTCTTGCAGGTGCAGGTAAAGGCCAATGCCGTGGATGTCAATGTGCATCCGGCCAAAACAGAGGTAAAATTCCTCTTTGAACGGAAGGTGTTTGATGGGGTATACTATGCCGTGCTTTCTGCCTTGACCGCAGAACAGCGGCACCCGGAGATGAGCTTGACGGCCCCGGCCAAACAAGAGGAAGCATCTGCCCAGCCGGAGGAGCGGCTGGTGCTGCACAGTTCTGGGATGGATGCGCTTTTGCGTCCGGTGGCCAAAAAAGATCTGCCAGCGTACACGGTTTCCGCTGCCAGGCCGACAGGATTTTCCCCAGAAACTACGATGTTATCCACTCATTCTGGGGCAAATGTGGATAAATCGGTGGAAAATGTTGAAAAACTTACTAGAATCATCGAGCCAATCCCCAGTACACCTTTTCCTGATCCGCCGCTGTCTTTGGAGAAAAGACAGGAATGCATTTCTGTCCCTGTTCCAGAGGCAAAGACAGAAGACGCTCCCATAGAGGCACCTTCCGAAAGGGAAGAGGCAGCTGTCTGGCGGCTGGTAGGGGAAGTATTTCAAACGTACCTGGTGGTAGAACAGGAGGATCAGGTCTGCTTCATTGATAAACATGCGGCCCATGAGCGGATGCATTTTGACCGGATGAAGCAGGAAGGGTATCAGCCCATGTCTCAGGCGCTGCTGACCCCAATGGTGTTTACCCCCTCCCCAGAAGAGGGGGCGGTATTGGCAGAGAACTTGCCCTTGCTGGCCCAGTTTGGTTTTGTCTGTGAAGAGTTCGGCGGGGATGCCCTGGTGCTTCGGGCACTGCCTGATTATCTGGACCCTGGACAGGCTGAGAGGGTTTTGGGAGAGATCGCCGAAACGCTGCTGACTGGGGCAGGAGCAGATCCCCAAGCTGCCCGGGACACGCTCCTGCACACGATGGCCTGTAAGGCTGCGGTGAAGGGCGGACAGAAAAATTCCCGGGAAGAACTGCTGGTGGTGGTGCGGGAAGTCATGGCTGGTCGGGTGAAATATTGTCCTCACGGTCGTCCAGTGGCGATCACCCTAACGAAAGAGCAGTTAGAGAGAGAGTTCAAACGCAGTTAATAGACAGGACGGGAAAAAGGTGATAAAATAGAAAAAACAGCGACTTGTGCTGTTTTTGTGTCCCATGGGGTGCGCCTGTTTTAGCGCGGTGTGCCTGTGGGAGAACGAGGAAACGTATGCAGGTGGAAACCTGCTGAAGAAGGTGGTGATCATGGGATGTCTCAACTCATTGTGATCTGTGGCCCCACGGCCACGGGAAAGACCCGCCTGGGCGTGGCTCTGGCCCATGCGCTCAATGGGGAAGTGGTTTCTGCGGACTCCATGCAGGTGTATCGGGACATGACCATTGGCACTGCCCGCCCTACCCCTGAGGAGATGGAGGGGGTACCTCACCACATGATGGGGATAGCCGATCCCTGGGAGAATTATAGTGTGGCCCGGTATGTTCAGGAAGCCACGGCCTGTGTGGAGGAGATTTTCCACCGTGGCAGACAGCCCATTGTGGTGGGTGGTACGGGCCAGTACATTGATGCCCTGTGCCGAGGCCAGACGTTTTCGGCCTTTGAGCCGGAGAAGGGGTCCAGGGCCAGATTACAGGCCCAGGCAGCCCAGGGCGGCCTGCCTGACCTGTGGCGGGAATTGGAGCAGATTGATCCTGAGACGGCGGCCAAGCTCCATCCCAATGACGAAAAACGGGTTCTGCGGGCTTTGGAGGTGTGGTACGACACGGGCAAGACCATCTCCCAGCACAACCGGGAGAGTCGGGCAAAACCGCCCCGCTATCCGTCTGTGACCATTGCGCTGACCTACCGGGACCGGCAGGATCTTTATGCACGCATCGACCAGCGGGTGGATGTCATGATGGCCCGTGGGTTGGCAGAAGAGGTCCGCGCCCTTCTGGCCGCTGGCGTACCCCGGACGGGGACGGCGATGCAGGCCATCGGGTATAAGGAACTGGTGACGGCGTTGGAGGAAGGTGGGGATCTGTCCCAGGCAGTGGCAGAGATCAAGCTGCGGTCCCGCCAGTATGCCAAGCGGCAGCTGACCTGGTTCCGGCGGAAGGAAGAGACGCACTGGGTGTTGTTGGAAAAGGAGCAAAATTTTTCCAGCCTCGTGCAGGCTTCGACAGATTTTCTGCGGGAAAAAGGATTACCATAGACGCACCAAAAGATAAAGGAGTGCGTCACTATGCAGCAGACACAGAGCCCAGTACAACAGAGAAAGCGCAACTTACAGGATTCCCTTCTGTCCAAACTGCGCCGCAGCCGGATGGGAGCGACCGTCTTTTTGGTCAATGGCTTCCAGATTCGCGGGGAGATCCGGGGCTTTGACCCCTTCGTGGTGGTCATATACAGCGACGGAAAGCAGCAGATGGTGTACAAGCATGCCATCTCCACCGTGGTCCCCGAGCGGCCGCTGTCCTGGGAGGAGGAGCCTGACTGACCGTCCCGCCGGGAACCTTTCCCGGCAGGACGAGAAAGGCGGATGGAATGAACCAACAAAAGGGATCAATTTTTTCTCGGGTGGCCATGCCCTTGGTCATTGTGGCCATTGTGGTCTACCTGATCTGCTCGGCCTGGATGGGGGTCCGCAACCCTTACCAATTTACTGTGGCCTACACGGACACAATGGAGACCAGTGTGCAGACTTCCGGCTGGGTGGTCCGAACGGAGCAGACTGTGGTCGGCAGGGAAGGAATGGTCCAGCTGAAACGGGAGGAAGGCGAAAAGGTCGGCAAGGGCCAGGAGATCGCAGTGGTCTATCAGGACGAGAGCTATGTGGAAAACCAAGAGGAACTGCTTAAGACGAGAAATGATTTGAGCGCCTTGCAGTATGCAACCTTTGACCAGTCCCCCTCAGGGGTGGTGCTGGATGACCAGATGCTCTCGGCGATGACAGGTCTGCGGACCTCCTCTTCCTCGGGCAATTACAGCGGGTTATCGGAACAGGCCGAGACCTACCGCAAGCTGGTGCTGCGGCGGGAGTATTTGGTCTCCTCCGAGGCCACTGCTGCCATGACCCAGGCTGCGGGCACCTTGCAGGAGAAATACCGGCAGCTGCAGGCAGGACAAACAGGAGCCACTTCTGTAATCGCCCAGGCATCCGGGTTGTTTTCCTCCCATGTGGATGGTTATGAAAGTCTGCTCAACCCGAGTATGCTGGTGGGTCTTGGCCCCAAGGATTTGGAAGCCTTCTCCAAGCTCACGCCCAAGGCAGATGCCAACAGCCTGGGTAAGTTGGTGGGCAATTCGGAGTGGCATTATGCCATTACAGTACCTGGCGAGGTCATCACCCGCTTTTCCGTGGGTGACAACGTGGATGTGTTCTTTGACTCCCTCTCCCTGACCCTCCCCATGCAGGTGGATACCGTAGGTGAAGTGCAGGGGGGACAGGCAGTGATTGTTCTGCGCTCGACCCAGAACGACAGCAAAGCCGAGGACCTGCGCCAGGAAAGCGGCCGGGTGATTTTTTATAGTAGTGAGGGGATTCGGGTACCCAAGGAGGCGCTGCGGATCTCGGAAAAAGGGGAACGCGGCGTGTATGTGGTCGTGTCCCAGAAGGCGAAGTTCCGTCCGACAAAAATTCTAGCGGAGGATGAAACCAGCTATCTGGTCAAGGCCGCACCCACCCACGAGGAAGACAGCAGGGTCCTGAAGGCGGGGGACGAGATCGTTTTGGCCGCCGAGGAATTGTATGATGGAAAGGTGGTACGTTAACCATGACAGAGACAAAAAGTTACGAGACCATCGCCGCCAACGTCGCGGCGGTCCGAGAGACCATGTGCAAGGCAGCACAGGGGGCAGGCCGTGACCCAGCAGAGATCACGTTGGTGGCCGCCACGAAGGTGCAGACCTCCGAGACCATTCGCAATGCCATTCGCGCAGGGATTACCGTGTGCGGAGAAAACCGTGTGCAGGAGTTGGTAGGCCACCTGGAAGACAACGCCTATGAGGGGGCAAAGGTACACTTCATTGGCCACTTGCAGACCAACAAGGTCAAATTTGTTGTGGGGAAGGTGGATATGATCGAGTCCATCGACTCCCAGCACCTGATGGATGCGGTGGAAAAGCAGGCGGCGAAAGTGGGTGTGACCCAAGAGATTTTGCTGGAAGTAAATATCGGGGATGAGGCCAGCAAAGGCGGCGCCGGCCGGGAAGAGATCCTGACCCTGGCGCAGCATGCCTGTCAGTGCCCCCATCTCCGGCTGCGGGGCTTGATGTGTATTCCCCCTGCCACTGCCACAGAGGAAGAAAATCGGGCGTTTTTCCAAGAAACTTATCAGCTTTTTGTTGACATGAAGGAGAAATTAGGGGATAATGGCCCTAATATTGACTGCCTTTCCATGGGCATGAGCGGGGACTATCCCCTGGCCATCGAAGGCGGGTCCACCATGGTGCGGGTGGGAACCGCCCTCTTCGGGGCCCGTCCACCTTGGCATCCCCATGGATGAGGCAACCTTTGTGCTTGCACCTGTTTGACAAAATTTAGGGGGTTACAAATAACCATGGGATTTTTAGATGAAATTAAGCGTCTGACCCGTCCCTATGAGGATGAGATGGAAGACGATTATGATGAGGATGAAGATATTTATGAGGAGGAAGACGAGATAGAGGACGCAGCGCCCCCTCCCCCTCCACGGGAAGAAC
>JAHHRP010000025.1 GCA_020025735.1 Evtepia sp. | reverse complement strand
GGGGAGAGAGCAGCAAAAGCCCTGATTGAAGAAGCAGAAAAGAAGGGGGCTGGTATCATCGAGGTAGCTCGTTGGGAAGCAGAAATGAAAGTAAAGAAGATGATGACGGAAGAAGAACAAGAAGATTTAAAAAATGCAAAAACCCGTCATCGAGCAGTATCCTACTTGCAAGAAGAGGTCAAGGCTGAGGTTCGGCCGCGGCTGGATCAGGCAGTGGAATGGATCGTAGAAAGGGTGGTAGAGTTCTAATATGGCGATTGTAAAAATGAAGCGTCTGCGGTTGCTTTCTCTGTCTTCCCAACGGGAACAGCTTCTGGCACAGCTTCAGCACGCCGGCTGTGTGGAGGTGATGGAGTCCAAAGAGGTCCAGAATGACCCAGAATGGACTGAACTGCTCACCCAAGAATCCTCTGCACTCTTGGCGGTCAAGAGTCAGGCAGCAACGATCCGTGCTGCCTTGGAGACATTAAAAAAATATACCCATCATAAATCCGGTCCATTTATCCTTCGTCAGCCCGTACGGGAAAAGGAATTTTTCCAGGAAGAGATGCTTACAGAAGCCTTATCCTTAGCTGAGGAGATCAACGACCGAACGCGGCAGATTTCTAAGCTGAATACGCAGGAAACCAATTTGGTGAATCTGAAGACTAGTCTGGTGCCTTGGGCCGCGATGGATCTTCCGTTGGAGATTCAGGAGACAGAAACCACTGTCATCCAGTTGGGAACTTGTCCCCCGACGGTAGATATGAGCAGTCTGGAAGAAGAACTGGCGCAGATCGCAGAATTGGCGTATTTGCAAGAGGTTTCTCAAGACAAACACCAAAAATATGTCTTACTGGTTTGCTGTAAAGAAGAAATTGACGAAGCCACGAAGTGTTTGCGCACGCATGGTTATGGGATTACCAGGCTGAAAGATTTGACGGGTACCCCAGCGGAAAATATCCACCGCACGGAGGCAGAAATCACACAGATCCAGCAGAAGAGAGAAAATATCATACAAGAGATTGTTCATTTTCAGGATCGGCAAAAAAGCCTGGAAATCTGTCAAGATCGCATTGAACAGGATTTACAAAAAGAACAGGTAAGAGAAAAACTCCTGACAGATGGTACGGTCCTGTTTCTGGAAGGCTGGGTGGCACAAACTGGTCTGAACAAGCTGGAGGAGGGGTTGCAGGCTTTAGATTGTGCTTATGAATTGGCAGATCCAACACCGGAAGATACTCCGCCCACATTGCTGAAAAACCGCAAGTGGATTTCCTGTATCAACATGGTGACAGAAATGTACTCGCTGCCAGTTTACCACGGTGGTATTGATCCAAACCCCTTGATTTTTGGCTTTTTCGTTCTTTTCTTTGGGATGATGTTTGCCGACTTGGCTTATGGACTGGTACTGTTTTTGCTCTCATTGGTTATCACCAAGAAGTATCATCCTAAGGGAACCATGGGATATATGTTCCAGTTGGGACAGTACTTAGGGATTTCTACTGCCGTCTTTGGTGTTTTGACGGGTGGCTTCTTTGGGGATGCGATATATCAGTTTACCTCTGCCTTTTTTCCCGAACATGTTGTGACGATGCCTGCACTCATCAATCCGCTCCAAGACCCGATGACGATCATGGGGATTGCACTGGGCCTTGGGGTAATCCATATGCTTTTTGGGCAGTGTGTTCACATTTACATGGAAATTCGAGACGGCAGACCGATAGAGGGCTTTTTGGACGTAGTTCCTTGGTGGATTGTCTTTGCAGGCATTGCAGTTGCCTACTTCCAAAAAACTGCAGTTGTTGTCATTTTGGGCTTTTTGGCACTGCTTTTGACCCAAGGGCGGCATAAGAAAGGGATTGTTGGGAAATTCTTTGGCGGCATTGCCAGTTGGTATGATATCACCAGTTGGCTGGGAGATATCCTCTCTTACTGCCGGCTGATGGCTCTTATGTTAGCCACGGCGGTTATTTCTCAGGTGTTCAACATTTTGGCTTCGCTGCCTGGAGAAGGCTTACCGAAGCCGGTTGGGATTTTGGTGTTCCTGGTGATTTTTCTGGTTGGCAACCTATTTAACATGGGAATCAACATCATTGGGACCTATGTCCACGCGGCCCGGCTGCAATACTTGGAGTTTTTCAGTAAGTTTTACAAAGAAGGCGGCATTCCATTTAAGCCGCTGAAGTACCAGACCAAATATGTGGATGTCACAACAGACAGTGGGGAGGTGGTGGAATGAGCGTAGGTGCGATCATTCAGTCCATTCCCTTAGAGGGGACGGCGGTGGCTTTGTTGGGCGCTGCCTTAGCGGTGGCGCTGCCTTGCGCTGGATCAGCTACTGGTGTTGGTACCGTAGGACGGGCCGGCGCAGGATTGCTTTCGGTGGACCCAGGAAAATTTTCTCGGGTTCTGGTGATGCAGATTTTACCTGGAACCCAAGGTCTATACGGCTTAGTGATTTGGTTTTTTGCCCTGACAAAGCTGGGGTTTTTCTCCGGTGGTATGGCCCAACTATCTGCATACCAAGGGTTTGAATTTTTGGGTGCATGTATGCCTGTGGCCATCGGCGGCCTAATTTTTGGCATCGTGCAGGGCAGAATTTGTGCAGGAGGACTTTCTCTGATCGCAAAGAAGCCCAATGACCTGAGTCGGTCAATTATCCTGGCCATTATGATGGAGTTTTATGCCATCTTGGCTCTTCTGGCATCCTTTTTGATGCTCAATCATTTTCAGTTTTAACAGAGGCTGCGCCTCGTTGCTATGAACAGGAGGAATCACTCATGGAGACAATCGGAATTGCATTGGCATTTATCGGCGCGGCCCTGGCAGTTGGCTTGGCTTGTGCTGGCTCTGCCCGCGGTGTGGGCAGCGTAGGTGAAGTAGGCGCTGGCGTGCTTGCCAACGATCCTGGGAAATTTTCTCAGATCCTGATTCTTCAGATCATCCCAGGCACACAGGGCCTATACGGTCTGGTTGCTTGGTTCTTTGCCCTGATGAAGCTGGGATTCTTTTCCGGGGAGTTGCGGATGCTCACAGCCGGTGAGGGACTGATGTTCTTGGCGGCCTGCCTTCCTATGGCCATTGGCGGTCTGCTTTCCGCCATTGCACAGGGACGCTGCGCTGCTGCGGGAGTATCTTTGGTATCCAAACGCTCGGAGGAGCTTTCTAAGGCCATCATCATGGCCATCATGGTGGAGTTCTATGCCATCCTGTGCTTGCTGGCGTCCTTCTTGATGCTCAACAGCCTGTAAGGCCGAATGCGGAAAGGAGAGTGTGGGAATGAATGGGATTGAAAAAATCACCAACCGCATCACCCAAGACGCCCAAGCGGAGATTCAGGCACGGATGACCCAGGCCCAAGAAGAGGCTGATCGGATCCTTTCCGACTGTAAGAAACAGGCGGATCAGATCCGGGCACAGATTTTAGAAACTGGACAGAAGGAGTTGGCTGCCCATCGTGCACGACTCAACAGCATGAATAAGTTAGACGAGCGCAAGGCTGTTTTGGCTGCCAAACAAGCTGTGATTGACGAAGCTTTTGAGGGTGCTGTGGAGCGCTTATGCGCTCTGCCTGAGGAAAAGATGGTTTCTCTGCTGTCCCGCCTGATTGCCACACACGCCCAGCAAGGGGATGAAGAAGTGATTCTTGCTCCAGACCAGCGGGAAACGTATGGACAAAAGGTGATTGTGCAGGCCAATGAGCTGCTCCAGGGTGGCAGCCTGACGCTTGGACCGGGAGACCCGGAGATTCAAGGAGGTTGTATTCTGCGCCGGGGGGCAGTGGATGTCAACTGCACTTTCGCGATGCTGACCCGCCAGCTTCGGTCGGAACTCAGTGGAAAGGTAGCAGAACTCCTCTTCCCCCAGACCCAGGGGCTTTGAGTGCCCGGGAAAGAGGGAGAGATCATGGATGAAAAACGACGTGACACAGATTATCTGTTTTTGACAACCCGGGTTCGGGCATTGGAGTGTGCGCTGCTGGACCGGGGAAAAATGGATCAGATGCTGGAGGCACCTACCCCAGAGGATGCCGCTCGCATTCTCACTGACTGCGGCTATCCAGAACTGGAGACAGTTACTGGAGAAACCATAGGTGAGATGCTGTCCAGAGAGCGGGCCAGGACCCTTCAGGATATGAAGGAGTTGGTTCCCGATCCGGCGATTCTGGCGGTTTTCCAAATCCAGCATGATTATCACAACGGGAAGGTTTTGCTCAAAAGTGAAGCAACTGGGGTCAAAGCGGATCATCTATTGGTGGATACTGGCAGAATTCCAGCAGAGATGCTGGTTGCGGCCCTGCGGGGGGATGAGTTGGTAGACCTGCCTGTTATGCTGTGGGAAGGTCTGCAAGAGGCTAGACAGGTTCTTGCTGCGACCAAGGACCCACAGTTAGGGGACTTTGCCTTAGACCGTTATTATTTTCAGGAGCTGCGAGAGATCGCCAAAAAGACACAATCCACTTTCCTAACGGGGTATGTTCAGAGGTCCATTGATACGGCCAATCTGCGCACAGTAGTTCGTGTGCTTCGTATGGGAAAGGGAAGCGAGTTTTTGGATGGCACCCTCTTTGAAGGGGGAACGATGGAAGTCGGACGGATTTTGGCCAGCGTCAATACTGGTTCCGTGCTGGAAGAACTTTATGTCTCCACACCGCTGGAAAAAGCTGCTGAGGCAGGTGCTGCGGCAGTCCGAGGAGAGAGCTTGACCTTATTTGAAAAGCTCTGCGACAACACGATCATCGACTATATCCGGGAGGCTCGGTTTGTGTCCTTTGGAGAAGCACCAGTGATTGCATATCTGGCAGCAAAAGAGGCAGAGATTATCGCGATTCGTATTATTATGACCGGTTGTTTGGCGGGCCTGCCCACCAACGTGATTCGAGAAAGGCTGCGTGAGGCTTATGTATAAGATTGCCGTTGTGGGTGACCGGGACAGCATATTGGGTTTTCAGGCCTTGGGGCTATCCGTGTTTCCTGTTAAAACAGCGGAAGAGGCTCGGGTTCAGGTCAATCAGTTGGCAAAAGAGGACTATGCCATTATTTACCTGACTGAGCAGTTGGGCCAGCAGCTTGCAGATGTGCTGTCCCGGTATGAAAACCAGGTGACCCCTGCTATCATTCTCATTCCTGGGAAAGAGGGCTCCCTGGGCATTGGGATGAAAAACATTACCTCGGCAGTAGAACGTGCCGTGGGTGCAGATATTCTGTAACGGGCAGAACCCGTGAATGGATGTTAGAAAAACGCGGCTCTTGCTCCTGGCAAGACCCATTGGTTGAAAGAAGGGAAGAGTAACCTATGAGCAGCGGCAAAGTTGTGAAAGTTTCCGGCCCCCTGGTGGTGGCTACGGGCCTTGCTGAGGCGAACATGGCTGACGTGGTCCGTGTGGGTGAGCAGCGGCTGATCGGAGAGATCCTCACCATGACGGGGGATGCTGCCTCCATTCAGGTCTATGAAGAGACCTCTGGTCTGGGGCCTGGGGCTGTGGTGGAAACCACAGGAGCCCCTCTGTCCGTGGAACTTGGGCCTGGCCTGATCGAGATGATCTATGATGGGATTCAGCGGCCTTTGGAGGACATTGCCCGCCTGACTGGCTCCAATAATCTCCCTCGAGGAGTGGAGGTCCCTGCCCTGGACCGGGAACGGAAGTGGACATTTCAGGCGGTGGTATCTCCTGGAACCCATGTAGAGAGCGGGGATATTATTGGTACTGTCCGCGAGACACCCTCTGTCCAACATAAAATCATGGTTCCCATTGGCCTGTCTGGAACGATCCGCAGCATCCAGTCAGGTACATACACGGTAACGGAAACGGTGGCTGTTCTGGAAACAGACCAGGGGAAAGAGAAAGAATTAACCATGATGCAAAAATGGCCTGTCCGCAGAGGGCGGCCTTATGCGAAAAAATTTGCGCCCGTTACGCCGCTTCAATCAGGCCAGCGGGTCATCGACACGATGTTCCCAGTTGCGAAGGGTGGAACAGCAGCAGTTCCCGGCCCATTTGGTTCGGGAAAAACTGTGGTGCAGCATGCGTTGGCTAAGTGGGCCGATGTAGATGTTGTGGTCTACATCGGCTGTGGGGAGAGAGGCAATGAAATGACGGACGTTCTGCGGGAGTTCCCCGAACTGGTGGACCCGAGAACGGGAGAGTCCCTGATGAAGCGGACGGTACTCATTGCCAACACTTCAGATATGCCTGTGGCCGCTCGTGAGGCCTCGGTTTATACGGGCATTACCATCGCGGAATATTTCCGAGATATGGGGTATGATGTGGCCGTGATTGCCGACTCAACCTCTCGTTGGGCAGAGGCATTGCGTGAGATGTCTGGCCGTCTGGAAGAGATGCCCGGTGAGGAGGGCTATCCAGCTTATTTGGCGTCTCGTTTGTCCCAGTTCTATGAACGGGCTGGTGTGGTTCAGTGCATGGGTTCTGATGGCCGTCGGGGTTCCCTGACAGCTGTCGGGGCAGTTTCTCCTCCTGGCGGCGACTTGTCTGAGCCTGTCTCCCAGGGTACGATGCGTATTGTTAAGGTGTTCTGGGCCTTGGATTCTTCTCTGGCCTATGCGCGCCATTTTCCAGCGGTGAACTGGCTGAATTCCTATTCCCTCTATCTGGACTCTCTCAAACCCTGGTTTGATGAATATTTGGGCAAGCATTTTGTCACGTGCCGCACAAAGGCAATGACATTGCTCCAGCAGGAGGCAAACTTAAATGAAATTGTGCAGCTGGTAGGCAAGGATGGTTTGGCCCCTGGCGATCAATTGACGTTGGAAACTGCGAAAATGATTCGGGAAGATTTTTTGCAGCAAAATGCTTTTGTGGAAGTAGATTCCTTCTCCAGTTATGACCGGCAGGCTCGGCTGTTACAGATTATCCTGGACTATGATAGACTTTGTCGGGATGCGCTGGAAAAAGGTGCTGCACCATATGATCTATTTGCCATTCCTGCTCGTGCTGCCATTGGCCGAGCCAAAAGTATCCCTGAGGAGAGTTATACCTCTGCCTATGAAAAAATTGCCGCTGAAATGGAAGCTCAGATTACTCAGCTGGCAGAGAGAGGAGGAGAGGGCGCATGATGAAGGAATACCGCACCATAGCTGAGATTTCCGGCCCTCTGATGGTTGTCCGGCAGGTATCCGGTGCAACGTTTGATGAACTGGTGGAAATCGAATTGAGTGATGGCTCCATTCGCCGAGGAAAGGTTCTGGAAGTCAATGGTGACAGTGCTGTGGTCCAACTTTTTGAGGCCAGTGCTGGCATCAATCTTGCAAACTCCAAAGTTCGTTTTTTGGGGCATCCCCTCCAGCTGGCAGTTTCTCGGGATATGTTGGGACGGGTTTTTAATGGCATGGGCCATCCCATTGATGACGGACCAGAGATTCTGGCGGATGAGTACCGAGACATCAATGGTCTTGCAATGAACCCTGCTGCCAGAGCCTACCCCAATGAGTTTATCCAGACTGGAGTTTCTGCGATTGATGGTCTGAATACGCTGGTTCGTGGACAGAAACTTCCTATTTTTTCTGGCTCTGGACTTCCTCATGCTGCGCTGGCTGCACAAATTGCCCGGCAGGCAAGGGTGCTCAACGGTGCGTCTAACTTTGCGGTGGTCTTTGCCGCTATCGGGATCACCTTTGAGGAGTCTAACTACTTTGTAGAGGAGTTCCGCCGCACTGGAGCCATTGATCGGACGGTTCTATTTACCAATTTGGCAAACGATCCGGCCGTAGAGAGAATTGCGACCCCTCGTATGGCCCTCACCACAGCGGAATATCTGGCTTTCCATGAGAATATGCACGTTCTGGTTATTCTTACGGATATTACCAATTATGCTGAGGCGCTGCGTGAGATTTCGGCAGCAAAAAAAGAGGTGCCAGGACGTCGTGGCTATCCTGGGTATCTGTATACCGACCTTGCTACCATGTATGAACGGGCAGGACGACAGGAAGGGAAGGAGGGGTCAATTACGATGATCCCCATTCTCACGATGCCAGAAGATGACAAAACCCATCCGATCCCGGACTTGACCGGATATATCACCGAAGGTCAGATCATTTTGTCCAGAGAACTTCATCGAGCAGGGATCCAACCGCCGATTGATGTCCTGCCTTCGCTGTCCCGTCTGAAAGACAAGGGAATTGGGGAAGGAAAGACACGTGAAGATCATTCTGGTACGATGAACCAGCTTTTTGCAGCCTATTCTGCGGGGAAACAGGCAAAGGAACTGATGTCAATTCTTGGTGAGGCTGCCCTTTCTCCCTTGGACTTGCTGTATGCCAAGTTTGCTGAAGAGTTTGAGCAACGCTATGTTGGCCAAGGTTTTGAGGAAAACCGCACCATTCAGGAGACATTAGACATTGGCTGGGAGCTGCTTTCCATTCTGCCCGAGACAGAGCTGAAGCGAATCAAGCAGGAGTATATTGAGAAATACCTTCCGAAGAAGGCGTAAGGAGGTGGAGATATGCCCTCTGCCACAGTAAACGCCACCCGCATGGAGCTGACTCGCCTAAAAGGACGGCTGAAAACCGCTGTCCGGGGCCATAAGCTCCTCAAAGATAAGCGGGATGAGCTTATGAAACAGTTTTTAGAGGTGATTCAAGAAAACCGTGCGATCCGCCGCCGGGTGGAAGAGGGGATGACTCGAGCCCATGGCTCTTTCACAGTAGCCTCGGCCCTTATGTCCCCAGAGAGTTTGGAGCAGGCTCTGCTTTATCCAAAGCAGAGTGTCGAGCTGGAACTGTCTTTTCGTAACGTCATGTCGGTCAATGTACCTGTCTACCACTTTCAAACCCACGGTGGTCAAGGGGGCGATGTTTATCCCTATGGATTTGCGACAACCTCCTGTGAGGTGGATGGAGCGGTGGAAGCACTCTCTTCTGTTTTTCAGGATATGCTGAAGCTGGCACAGGTAGAAAAGACCTCTCAGCTCCTGGCTGAGGAGATTGAAAAGACGCGGCGCCGAGTGAACGCGCTGGAATATGTGGTGATTCCTCGCACACAGGAGAACATCAAGTATATCTCCATGAAGCTTGAAGAGAATGAGCGAAACAATATCATTCGTTTGATGAAAGTCAAGGATATGCTCTTGGCCGAAGCCATTGAGGAAAAGCGGCAGCAGGATCAGAAGACCCTTCAGCCACCTCTTTGAGGAGATAGACAGAAAAACAGAGAACTGGGACGGGATCAGACTGAAAACATACTCAGTCTGATCCCGTTTTCTTTTCGGATTGGCTGAGTTTCTGTAAACATGATATCGAGAGTGAGGAATCGCACAACTTAAAATAGACGATAGAATCCATTGAAAAGTGATGTGCAGTTCATTATAATATAAACAATAAGCATCAAAAGACTGAGAAAAACCGGAGGCATGATCCCTATGGAAGAACCAAAACGAACTAAGGATGACGTGTATAAATATTTGTCTCAGCGAGTACAAGGTTTGTTGGATCTGGACCAGACTGCGGAACCATTGAGTCAACTCTCTTCCCATGCAAAGAACGTGTGTACTAAGGTGCTGGATCTTTGCTGGTCTGGGTTAGAGCGTCTATCTGCTGAGGGAAAAGAAACTTGGCTGGCAAGGCTGTATGAGCATTTGTCAGACAATCTCTTTCCCGATGAGGAGAGCGGCCACGCTGCATCACCGCTCCATCCTGATGAGAGTCTTTATTTGACTGTGCTGGAAATGGTTCTCTCCTGGCGGGAAGAGATATGGGACCCCCTGCTGGATCTGTTGACTGTGGAGGAGACCGAAATTGCTGACAGCCGAGTAAAAGAACAATATATTCGGTTCCAGCAAGCTGTGGCAGAGAGTCATTTGATGGCTCTTATGCGTATTGGCCGGGAGATTATGCCATTTGACCCGGCGTCCCATACCATCGGGGTTCATAATGTGGCCTTACACATGGCAAAAATGGCATGCAAAGCGGGCATTCCTGTGGACTTGCCTTTGGTCAGTGGGGCGGCTCTGGGCCATGATGTAGGGAAATTTGGCTGTCGGGGAGAGGATGCCAGCCGAATTCCTTATCTCCACTATTATTATACTTGGCAATGGTTCAGTCAGTTGGGACTGGAGGAGATCGGCCATATTTCTGCAAACCACTCTACCTGGGATCTAGAATTTGAAAATCTGCCCATTGAATCCCTGTTGCTGATCTACGCCGATTTCCGGGTCCGTGGGACGCGCAATGAGCATGGTCAAGAACACATGGCCATCTATACGTTGGATGATGCCTATGAAATGGTTTTTTCCAAGTTATATAATATGACACCAGAAAAACAGCGGCGTTATCAGACGGTATACTATAAACTGCGGGATTTTGAATCTTATCTTCGCTCCTGTGGTGTGCCCACCACAATAGGGGAGGATACCCTTCTGCCAGTGACACACAAAGATCCCTCTCTTCTCTCTGCGCCGGAAGCCCTCCAAGCTCTGCGGAATATGACTTTGTCCAACGCCATTCGTCTGATGCGGATGGTGACAACAGATGAGTCGTTTGATTTGTTGCTGGAGCAGGCCAAGAGCGACAAGAATTTACCACAGATTCGTACCTATCTTCATCTGCTGGAGGAATATAGCACCTATCTGACTGCTGCCAACAAGAAAAAGACATTGTCTCTTCTCTACGAACTGCTGATGCACCCAGAGGGGGATGTTCGTCAAACAGCTGGTAGGATCATGGGACTGATCCTGGCAAACAGTGGGCCAAAGTATCGGAAAGAACGACCGATTTCTGCCCGAAAGGGTGCGATGCCTCCAACGATGATGGCGCTCCTAGATGAAGCGGTAGCACTATGGGAGCAATACATTCTTCTGTGCTTGCATCCAGATCGTAAGATTTCAGCCAAACACGCACTGCGGATTTCAAACGCGTTAAAAACCATTTGTCAGAGCCTATTCGCTAGCTGTGACAAAAAGGAAGCCCAGCCTCTTTTGTGGCCGCTGCTGGAACACCTTTGGAAAGCCCAAGGAGAGGAACGTTTTGTTTTGGTGTCTGCTTTGAGTCAAGTGCCTTGGGACTACCTTCCTGCGGAGGCCCTGACCCCGACTGTGGAGGCCTTGGGTCGGATGTTGCCCAGCAGGGAAGTACGCCTTCAGCTCAATGCGCTTCGCTGCCTGGAGCAGCTTCGCCTGCATCGTCCTGAGGTGACAGAGCTTGTCCAGGAACAGGCGCTTCCCTTCCATGCTCAGCCTGGAGAGTTTTTCTTGGCACTGGACTGTATGCGTCGGAGGGTACTGGGACGAGTGACGCAGGAGATTCGACCAGAAGAGGTTTCTGATGTCTACCTGAGCAATCTGAAAAATGCGGTCCACTGGACGGTGAAGTTGGTGCAGATCGACTTACTTTGTGACCATGCTTGCAGCCATCCAGAGAGTGCGTTCCATACGGCAATGCATTTATCAAACCTGCTTTCCGTCAGTGAACACCGACCAGTGCGCCAGTACGCTGGTCAGCGGCTGATTGATGTGTGCCAGCAGCTTACAGTATCGCAGATCAACGAAATCACCGTCGATTTGCTAAGGGAGCTGGAGAGTGGGCAAGATCAAATTTCTCGTTTCATCCCTCCCTATGCCGGACAGATCATCTGTATGCTGCCGGAAAAAGAACTATTGGAAGCAGTAAAAATACTGGAGAGCCTTTTGCAAGGGGACTCCATTCGTCCAGCCCGAACGGCGCTGCATACCTTGGGAGAGATTTTAAACACGTTGCCAGATCACCCAACGATCACGCAGCGGGTGCTGGGAATGGTAATGATGGGAGTTAGTCATTATCGTCGGGAAATCCACCAAGTTGCCTTGGTTGTCCTATGCCGAGATATTTTTGGCAGTCAGAGGATTCCAATGGAGAAGCGATATGATTATTTTTTGCTCCTGCACAAAAAGCTCTTGACCATCCTTTCTGAACCAAGAAAGGGGAAACTGGTCTTTTTTAACCGAGCTGCTATGCTTAATGACCTTTATCGTTTCCTGGTTTCCTGTGAGGTCCAGCGAGGGGAATTCCAGTTTCCGGCTCCTAAACCTGCGGCCTTTTTCCCTGGAACCTTTGATCCCTTTTCCGTGGGACACAAAAAAATCGTGGAAGAGATCCGTGCCCTTGGCTTTCAGGTTTATCTGGCTGTGGATGAATTTTCCTGGAGTAAGCGTACGTTGGCCAAGTTACAGCGGCGACAGATTGTGGTCATGTCTGTGGCCGATCAGTGGGACACCTATCTTTTCCCAGATGATATTCCTGTAAACATTGCCAACCCCCAGGATCTGGCTCGTCTGCGCCAGCTCTTGGGAGGGACAGAACTTTATTTGGTTGCTGGCAGCGATGTGATACGCAATGCGTCAGCTTACCGAAGTGATGAACCAGGTTCGGCAGCAGAATATAACCACATTGTTTTTTATAGAGACCAAGAAGGAGCAGACAACATCCCGCTGGATCAGTTGATCCGAGGGAAATTGGTCACAGTTTGTTTGCCATCCTTTTTTGATACGGTCAGCTCTACACGCATTCGAGAGTATGTTGACCAAAACTTAGACATCTCTATGTTGGTGGACCCTGTGGTTCAGTCTTTTATCTATGAAAATAGACTGTATGTCCGCACTCCAGAGCGTAAAAACATTCTCCGACGGGAGGACTTATACTTCCGCTGCTGCCGAGGTGCCGACCAAGACCTACCATTGGAAATGACACAACGACTCACCCAAAGCCGGAATACACTGGGGGTTGTACTCCGTATAAGACCCCAAAAATTGCTTGGCTGGGCGGTGGGCCACACACTGCGAGGAACCGATCTTTATGAGGCGTTGCAATCCGTTGAAGCAGCAAGCTACGTCCGTCGTCATACTTCTGGCCGAATCCTTTTGGTGGACATGGTACGCTCGGAAAGCCCAGAAGACCAAAGGGATTCTACCTGCCGAATGCTTCTCAATGAGCTGTTGGCCCGCAGCTTGGAATACGATCATACCTATGCTGTCTGTCGTTGCGCTCCAGAAAACGAGTCTTTGCTGTATGCCCTAGATCAACTTGGTTTTGTGCCCATCCATGGGCAGGAAGACATTTACTATGTGGATATGCGCTCCCCGGTGATGCTTCTGCAAGATGTCATGCTTCGGATCAAAAAACCACACCATGACAGCGAGGCGATCAAACAGGTTGTGGCACGGACGCGGCCAAAACTCCGTCGGGTTCTGGCAGATCTTTTCCCAGGGAAACTGGTCCTCAGCTTTGATTCGGAAATGCTCAACCAGGCGTTGATGGAGAAAGTGGAGGCCCTGAATGGCGTACAAGACGTTCCTGCTGGTGTCCGGCGTTTGGGGCCGTATATGTGCGTCCCTTATGGGAAAATTCTATCGGACGAAATTGTACCAAATACCGTAACCAAAACGCTGCATGTGGAGAAATGCTTCCAACCCAACATAGAGAACTTTGAAATCGTGGAGTATCCTGGATACTCTCCCTTGCGCAATCAAGTTAGGACACTGAAATCCTTCCGACGTCCAGTGATCTTAGTGGACGATCTCCTTCACCGTGGCTATCGGATTGAGCAGTTGGATCGGCTGATGAAAGAAGAAGGACTGAGCACCCAGCGGCTGATCGTAGCCGTAATGTCGGGATATGGTCGGGATCTGATGCAAGTCCAGGGCCGCAAGGTAGACTGTGAACATTTCATTCCAAACCTCCATTATTGGGTTACAGAAAGCTTGCTCTATCCCTTTCTGGGAGGGGACAGCATCGGCAAGGCTCGACCGGGAGAGACACTGCCACGGTCTATTAACCTCATTCTCCCTTATATTTATCCGAACTATCTTTCAGATGCCAGTGACTATGGTATCCGAGCCTTGAGCCAGACGGCGCTGGAAAACGCCTGCGATATTTTGAAAACTCTAGAGGGAGAACACCAGAGAGAGTTTAACACAGCTCTAACTTTGGGCCGATTAGGAGAGGCGATCCTGCGGCCCCGCCTGCCAGACAAAGGAAATCGTATGAAGTACGATCTTTCTCTGACTGCTTCGGCTTATCTGGAGGATGACTTGAAACAACTGAAACGAATTTCACGAAAGGAAGGGGTACACTACTATGATTTATAAATCGTGGCAGGGCTTCTGCTTATGTGGGAAAGAAGATTGCCTCCCCCAAGAGGGGGAGACGGTTTCTTCTCCTTTTTCCCCTCTGATTTTTTTGGTCCGTCGGGACCCATCGACCAGTCGAGGATTTTTTGCCATTTCCCGCTTGGAAGAACTTTGGGAAGGGGAGAGCATCCACTGCCTTCGTCCCTGTGAGGAAATTCGTTCCCAATCTGTGCCAGGGGAGTTGACAGAGCTGGTACAGACTCATGGCGCAGGCGTGCTGAATTTGTCCTTTTCCCGTGCGCTATCCTGGCTCCTGGCCCACAAGGAGCCAAAGAAGCGGGGGTTTCGGGTCACCCTGGTAGGACTGGGTGACGTTGGTGGCACAGTGCTGATGGGACTGAAATTATTGGGGAGAGAGATTGATGAGATCGCGATTTATGACCCAAATCAGGCCCAGTGTGCACGGTATGAGATGGAGTTGAATCAAGTCCTTTCTCCAGATGGTGTACCATTGCCCAAAGTCACCATTTGTCCCGAAGATGCTCTGTTTCAGTGCGATCTCTTTGCCTTCACTGCCTCTCGTGGGGTGCCTGGGCTGGAAAGCGGTGTAAAGGATGTCAGGATGGCGCAGTTCGAGGCCAACCGTCAAATGCTGGATCGTTACGCACGCCAGGCACGGGAAGCCAAGTTTCAGGGGATCTTTTGCCAGATTTCTGATCCAGTGGATCTGCTCTCCCGCTCTGTCTTCCTGGCCAGCAACCGGGACGAAGCAGGTACGGAAGATTTTGCAGGTCTGCTCCCTGAGCAGGTTCAAGGGTTTGGTTTGGGGGTCATGGCTGCACGCGCTGCTTATTTTGCCAAACAAGAACGCATAGATTTTTCTCAGGGTAGGGTATATGGTCCCCACGGACAGGATCTTGTGGTTGCAAACCGTTGGGACACCGGGTATGACGCAACACTCTCGGCGCACTTGACGCAGCTCACCAGGGAGGCAAATCTTCGCGTCCGTGACTTAGGCTTTAAGCCGTACATTGCGCCCGGCCTCTCCTCTGCGGCAATTTCACTGCTGCAACTGCTCCGGGGAGAAAACCATTATGGTGCTGTTCCTCTGGATGGGACCTATTTTGGCTGCCGCAGCCGATATACCTCCCAAGGACTAGCGATCGTACGGGAGGAAATTTGTGCGGACTTGATGACACGTTTAGAAGTGACCCATCAACAGCTTCGGGGGTTTGACTTTGAATGAAAGGGAATTTGACAATCATACAGATCGGAAGTAATTCTCGGATCGAACGCCTGCTGGACCAGGCTTTAGATGGCTTGCCTGTCACAAAAATGCCTTTTTCCACAGGGGAGGAGACATCTCTGGCGCATCGACGGATTCTTTTCGTGGTTTGTGTAGATGCCTTTGGCCCGGAGCCTGATTTTTACCGTTTGCTCCGCTGGTTTCGGCAGCACACCAACAGCCTTACAGGTGCAATTGCCGGTGTAGTTGTGGACGGCAAAGGCGAACTGTACACCAAAGAAACTGCGCGCATGTTGGTCCTTGCTGCCAATTTATCTGGATGTCTTTTTCCAGGGAAACCATTGGTGGAGGGGACAGGCTCCCTCTATAACCAACACATTATGGCAAAAAAAATGGGATTGACCTTGGAGGAAACCTATCTCCACCGCATCCGGGAACTGGCTGATCGAATTCTTACCTTTACCCCGCCAACCTTCTCTAAGCCTCGTCTGCTAATGATTCATGCCTCAGATAATCGTCGTTCCAACACAGTCTGGATGGGACGAGAGACTTTGCGCTGGCTTTCTTCAGCTTTCTCTTTCCGAGAGGTCTGTTTGCAGAATGGCACCATCCAGGATTGCCGGGGCTGTTCATACAAAGCTTGCCTTCACTTTGCACAACGGAACACTTGTTTTTATGGTGGTGCCATCTCTGAGGATGTGATTCCCGCCATGGAGGCGTGTGATGGGATGCTTTTTCTCTGCCCAAACTACAACGATGCTGTTAGTGCGAATATCATGGCACTTTTCAATCGTTTGACAAGTCTTCTGACACAGCGGGACTTATTTGATAAATACCTCTTTGGGATTGTAGTCTCTGGTTACTCTGGCAGTGATCTCGTAGCGCAACAACTCATGGGGGCAATGTGTTTTAACAAAACTGCGATGCTGCCTCCCAGGTTTTGTCTTATGCAGACAGCCAATGATCCAGACTCTGTCAGGAAGATGCCAGGCATTGAGGAGAGAATCCAAAATTTTGCGGCCAACCTGGAATCGACCTTCTTAGGTTCCCAGAAAAGAAATGGGTAACATGTTCATTGCATCCAAAATACGAGATATCATCATGGAAGCAGCCCGAACGCCGCCAAAGTTTCCCGCAGCTCTTTCCGTGGTTCAGGATCCATGGTCCAGAGGGGCTGGCGAAGGATGCCACTGTCCAGGGCAAGGTCTGCCATAGCAGCCTTGATGGGAATGGGATTTACTTGAGAAAAGAGGGCCTTCATGAGGGGGAGATAAGAAAGCTGAAGTTCCTGTGCCTCTTCTATCTCTCCACGGAAGTAACTATGAGTCAGCTCTGCCATGGTTTCTGGAATTAGATTGGAAGTTACAGAAATCAGACCTTTGGCTCCCAAGGCCAGCATTGGCAGAGTTTGGTCATCATTTCCAGACCATATATTCAATTCATCCCCACAGAACGCCATGGTTTCCGCTAGGAGAGAGAAATTCCCAGAGGCTTCTTTGGTTCCATTGATGCGGGGATGTTGGCTCAAAATACGATAGGTCTCTACCGTGAAAGACAGGCCTGTGCGAGAGGGGACATTGTAGAGAATGATCGGCAGATCCAGTTGATCGGCCAGATACTCGTAATGGTGAATGAGTCCAGTTTGGGTGGTTTTGTTATAGTAAGGCGTTACCAAGAGCAGAGCATCGGCCCCAGATTCTTGGGCATGTTGGCAGAGATAAAGCGCGGCAGCGGTATCGTTGCTTCCCGACCCAGCCACCACCTTGCACTGCCCAGCTACATGGGATACGCAATGGTCTACTAGATGGATGTGCTCCTGTACGGTGAGTGCAGAACTCTCACCCGTGGTCCCGCAGACGCATAAGGCATCCACGCCGGATTCTAATTGACGGTCTATCTGTCGGTCAAAGGCAGCGTAATCAATGGAACCTGTGGAATGGAAGGGGGTAATGAGGGCTGTACAAGTACCAGTAAAGACAGGTGTTTTCATAAAAGCTCCTTTCCGAATAACAAATTACACAAAAAACACAGCCCAGATGGACTTCCTGATTCTTTCGTACAGAAATCCATCTGGGCTGTGTTTATTCCCATGAAGCGTTAGCGAGGGAGGATATATCCTTCCGCACAGAGTAGTTCAGCCAGAAGCACACCGCCGCCGGCCGCGCCGCGCAGAGTGTTGTGGGACAGCCCCACAAACT
Organism: Evtepia sp.; assembly: GCA_020025735.1. Classification (GTDB taxonomy): domain Bacteria; phylum Bacillota; class Clostridia; order Oscillospirales; family Oscillospiraceae; genus Evtepia. The sequence goes on along the minus strand of JAHHRP010000025.1, from coordinate 691 downwards.
TATAGTCATATTGCGTGTCGGGTCTCAAACGGCCCAACGTGATTGCCATGCCGCCCTCCAAGTCTCGGTCCAACTTGGCTTGGGGCCGATTATCCTCTTCAAAGTAGTGTAGGAACTGCTTTGGGGCACTGGGCAGCGCCAGTTCTTGTGCTCTGCCCTGAAAGTTTTTCCAAAGATTTTTGATTTCATCCTCTGTTGGTTTCTTCTCGAAAGAGACAAAGACAGCAGCAGTGTGCCCGTCAGAGACCGGAACTCGCAGACACTGGGCTGTGATCGACGGGGAAAGCGCAGGAACAATCTGACCTTGCTCCACAGAGCCCCAGACCTTCAAGGGTTCCTTTTCGGACTTTTCCTCTTCGCCGCCAATGTAGGGGATAACATTATCCACCATTTCCGGCCAAGTAGAAAAGGTTTTTCCGGCCCCAGAAATGGCCTGATAGGTACAGACCAGAACCTTCTCAAGACCAAAAGAACGTAGAGGGTGAAGTGCAGGCGCATAGGACTGGATTGAGCAGTTGGATTTTACCGCAATGAAGCCTCGCTTTGTCCCCAATCGAGCCTGCTGCGCGGGAATGACCTTTAGATGTTCTGGATTCACTTCGGGGATAACCATAGGGACGTCGGAAGTCCATCGGTGGGCGCTGTTGTTGGAGATGACGGGGCACTCCAGCTTGGCATAAGCTTCCTCCAG
>JAHHRP010000024.1 GCA_020025735.1 Evtepia sp. | reverse complement strand
ATCTAGAATAGATAGGGCAGGGTTGGGGATGACCAACTGTGGGTCTGCCTTCTGCTGGCTGCCTAAACCTGTGCAGGTGGGACAGGCTCCGAAGGGGCTATTGAAGGAGAACATCCGGGGGGCGAGTTCCTCAATCGAGATGCCGCAGTCTTCACAGGCGTAGTTTTGAGAGAAGGAGAGGATGCGGTCTTCTTTGACCAGGTGAATGAGAACCAGACCATCTGCCAGATTGGCCGCAGTCTCCACTGAGTCGGTTAGACGGCGGGTGATGTCTGGACGGATGACCAGCCGGTCCACGATGATCTCGATGTTGTGCTTTTTGTTTTTCTCCAAAGGGATCTCTTCTGTCAACTCGTACAAGACGCCATCGGCCCGACAGCGGACATACCCAGATTTTCGGGCACTTTCCAGGACTTTGACGTGTTCCCCCTTCTTCCCGCGGACCACTGGGGAGAGGACTTGAATGCGGGTACCCTCGGGCAGGGACATGATCTGGTCGATCATTTGATCCACCGTTTGCTGGCGGATTTCCTTGCCGCATTTGGGGCAGTGGGGGATGCCCACTCTGGCCCAGAGGAGACGAAGATAGTCGTAGATTTCTGTCACGGTACCCACGGTAGAGCGGGGATTTTTGCTGGTGGTTTTCTGATCAATGGAGATGGCAGGAGAGAGGCCGTCGATGTAGTCTACATCGGGTTTTTCCATCTGGCCCAAGAACATCCGGGCATAGGAGGACAGAGACTCTACATAACGCCTCTGGCCTTCGGCATAGATGGTGTCGAAAGCCAGAGAGGATTTGCCCGATCCAGACAACCCTGTGATGACCACCAGTTTATCACGGGGGATGGAGACATTGATATTTTTTAGGTTGTGAGCGCGAGCGCCCTTGACATAAATATGAGATTGCATACAGATGGTTACTCCAGTTGGTATTATTGCTGTGTTAGGTCAACGATTTGTCCGCCCACCAAGGCGATGAGGGCGTTGGGGTCTACTTCTACCTGTCGGCCGACCTTTCCAGCCGAACAGATCATGGTGTCCACCAGGATGATTTCTTCGGCAAAATAGGTGGGAAAGGCTTTGGTCATGCCCACCGGGGAGCAGCCTCCGTGAACATAGCCTGTGAGGGGAAGAAGGTGTTTTTGGGGCAGCATGGACACAGACTTGACACCAGCGGCCCGTGCAGCCTTTTTGAGATCCAGCGTTTCTGCCACAGGGATGACATAGACGAAATGTTCTCCTTTGGGTCCTTGGGCAACTAAGGTCTTAAAGACCTGCTCTACAGGTTTGCCCAGCAGCTTTGCGGCAGTGACACCGTCAGGAACATTATGTTTGGATAGATCTAGTTCATAGCTGATGCAGGGAATCCCTGCGGCTTCCAAAATGCGAATGACATTGGTTTTTTCTTCTTTGTTCTTTGCCATGAGTTCACCTCAAAATAGAAACGAGAACCAAGATACAGAACAGGCCGAGGATACCGACAACAAAGCAGCAGCCCAGTTTTCCTGGGCTAGTCGGTGGTCTCTGTTCCGCGCAATGCGATGATCTGGTCCCGCAGAATGGCGGCGTATTCGAATTCCAGACGACGGCTGGCCTCCTTCATTTCCTTTTCCAGGTTGGCGATGTGCTTGGCCTTTTCCTGTTTGGATAGGGGGTGGGATTTTTTGCGTTCCCTGCCATCTGCGGCGTGGGAGATTTCAATGAGATCCCGCACAGATTTGACGATGGTTTTCGGTACGATGCCGTGGGCTTGGTTGTAAGTGTCCTGAATCTCCCGGCGGCGCTGCGTTTCCTCCATCGCCGCAGCCATAGAAGGAGTAATCCTGTCAGCATAGAGGATAACCAAACCGTCGGCATTGCGGGCAGCGCGACCAATGGTCTGGATAAGGGCAGTTTCCGAGCGGAGGAAGCCCTCTTTGTCTGCGTCCAGAATGGCAACTAGGGAGACTTCTGGCAGATCTAGGCCCTCCCGCAGAAGGTTAATCCCCACCAGCACATCGAAAGTCCCCAGCCGCAGATCACGGATGATCTCCATGCGCTCAATGGTGTCGATGTCGTGGTGCATATACCGCACACGGATATCTGCCCCTTGCAGGTAGGCGGTGAGATCCTCAGCCATTTTCTTAGTTAGGGTAGTCACCAGCACCCGCTCTTGTCGGGCGACGCGATGATTGATCTCTCCAATGAGATCGTCAATCTGTCCTTCTACTGGACGCACCAGCACTTTGGGGTCCAGTAGACCTGTGGGCCTGATGACCTGTTCCACGATCTGTCCTGAGCGGCTGCGTTCGTACTCTGTGGGAGTGGCGGAGACATAAATGACTTGGTTGATTCGCTGGGTGAATTCTTCAAAGTTAAGGGGGCGGTTATCAAACGCACAGGGCAAGCGGAAGCCGTAGTCTACCAGAGTGTTTTTTCGTGCCCGATCCCCGGCGTACATGGCCCGGACTTGAGGAAGTGTGACGTGGCTTTCGTCGATAAACAGGACGAAGTCTTTGGGGAAGTAGTCCAGCAAGGTCATAGGAGGGGAGCCGGCAGGTCGTCCAGCGATGACCCGACTGTAATTTTCGATCCCAGAACAGTAGCCAAGTTCTCGCAGCATTTCAATGTCATATAGGGTGCGTTGGGAAAGACGCTGGGCTTCCAGAAGTTGGTCATTTGCTTTGAAGAAAGCCACACGTTCCTCCAGTTCCCGATAGATTTCTTGGATGGCAGCGGCCATTTTTTCCTTGGAGGCAACATAGTGAGAAGCGGGGTAGATGGCCACATGGTCCACGACCCTGGTAGGGGTTCCAGTGACCACATTGATTTCACTGATCCGATCAATTTCGTCCCCAAAAAACTCTACCCGAATGGCTCGGTCATTGGCATAGACGGGGAAGATTTCCACGGTGTCTCCCCGAACGCGGAAACGGTTGCGATCAAAAGCGACATCGTTGCGTTCATAACGGATCTCAGTGAGTTTATTCAGAAGTTGCTCCATTGGCCGCTCCTGACCGGTACGCAGGGAGATGACCATGTTAGCATAGTCGATGGGATCCCCCAGACCGTAGATGCAGGAGACGGAGGCTACAACGATGACATCCCGTCGCTCAAACAGGGCAGAGGTAGCGGAGTGACGCAGACGCTCAATCTCATCGTTGATGGAGCTGTCCTTTTCGATAAAAGTGTCAGTGTGAGGGATATAGGCTTCTGGCTGGTAGTAATCGTAGTAGGAGACGAAATACTCTACGGCGTTGTTCGGGAAAAATTCCTTAAACTCTGCGCATAGCTGTGCGGCCAGGGTTTTGTTATGAGCAAGGACCAAGGTGGGGCGTTGAAGGCCCTCAATGACCTTGGCCATGGTAAAAGTTTTGCCGGAGCCAGTAACCCCCAGCAAGGTCTGTTCCTCCAGTCCGTTCTCGATTCCCTGGATCAGATGTTCGATGGCTTCCGGTTGATCGCCGGAGGGGGTGTAGTCGCTAATGACCTGAAATTTTGGCATAGAAACCTCCCGTAGGATTTGAAGTTTTCCTTGTTTGGTCAAAGGGTAGTCAGGTATTTGCTCTCCTTTAGAGAAACCATATCGTCATCGGCCAAGATGACGTGATCGTAGAGAAGAATGCCAAGGGGACGCAGTGCGTCTTGGATGTAACGGGTGGTGAAAATATCTTCATCCGACGGCGTAGCCAAGCCATTGGGGTGGTTGTGGGCCAATACCACCACAGTAGCGTTGAGGGCAAGCGCTTCGGTGGAGATTTTTCGGACGCTGATCTCATTGGCAGAGGGGCTGCCCTCGCTGATCTTTTTTACACCCAACAATTTCAGTTTGTTGTCAAAACAAGCCAGGAAGGAAAGCTCGTTTCTGGCGCCAAAGAAGCAGGGAAGGAAGAGTTCATGGAGGCTGGCGCTGTCGGAGGCAATTACCTCGCCACTGGACCGGGAGGCAAGATATCGGGCAGCGATGGCAGGGATCAGTTTGAGTAGAACGACAGTGTTTTCTCCTACTCCTGGTACTTTGGCCAAATCCTCTGGCGCAGCATCCAGGACACCAGATAACGAGCCGAAGGTGGATAGTAGTTGATGCGCCAGGGGATTGACGTCCCCTTGGAAGCGAGAGTAAAATAGCAGCAGTTCTAAGGCACGCGGCTCAGAAAAATGAGTTAGGCCACCTTGCAGGAACTCCTGTTTCATTCGGTCGCGGTGGCCGTGGTGAATCCCCATGACATCTCCTCCCTGTGTGCTGGCCCAGTAGGCAGGGCAGTGTTTTCGTGTCTTTTATCATACCGCGTTTTTCCTCCTGGGACAAGAGGGGAGATGGAGGCAGAACAGAGAAAAAAGAATCAAAGACGCTGACAAAGGGGAAAAGATATGATATGATAACCAGAAATGACACTGAGATGCTAGGTTGATTGGTCTTGGTGTTTTGGGAAGAGGAGGAAGCCCCATGCGAATGAGAAGAAAGAAAAATCTGGTGCCTCGGATGGAGCGCTGTGCCCAGTGGCTGATCCGCGATCCCCAACAGATGCGAGGGAACTGGCGAACCTTGCTGCCTGGGACCAGAGAACTGCGAGTGGAACTGGGGTGTGGAAAGGGAAGGTTTACTTGCCAGACGGCAGCAGCCAATCCCAATGTACTCTTTGTGGCTGTGGAGCGGGTGCCCGATGCGATGGTTATGGCGATGGAACGGGCCAGAGAGATGGAACTGCACAATGTCTATTTCATTGATGGAGATGCGGTTACGTTGTCAGCGTTTTTTGCCCCGGAGGAAGTGGATCTCATTTATATCAATTTTTGTGATCCTTGGCCCCCTAAGCGCCATGCCAAGCGGCGGCTGACCCATCGAGACTTTTTGCTGCGATATCGTCAGGTATTGCGGGAAGGCGGTCAGATTCATTTCAAAACGGATAACGTGGGACTGTTTTCGTTTTCTGTTACAGAGTTTCCTTTTGGCGGATTTCTCCCTGAGCAGATCACCCATGATCTCCATGCCGATGGGATTCAGGGAATCATGACAGATTATGAGGAGAAGTTCCACAATATGGGGACGAAAATCAATCGTTGTGTAGCAGTGAAGGGACCATTGCCGCCTGAGACAATGGAGGGACCCTCAGAGATAATAGAAGGGTAACCATGTAGGCTGAAAAAGAAACATCGTCCATGCAGTGCAGCAAAGGCATCGCACGGACGATGTTTTTTTGGATCGTATGACAGGGGGATTACAGCCGTCGGCCTGGCCAAAAGCGCTGGATCATATTCCAGCCCATGTGGCAAGTGCTGCGCCACAGCTGCCATAGGTGGGGACATTTTTGGCGAAAGATTTCATCGGGGCGGCCTTGAAAAGGGAATCCCCCAGAAAAACCGGCAGTGTGAGTGCCCATATCAGGGCCAGGGCCAGTAAAGTTGGGGTCCCCTTGAGGATTGGCATTGGGGCCGGGATTGCTCCAACTACTGTTAGAGTTGGGGCCGCTAGGACCCTGTTGGTGGGTGGAGTTACCAAAGTCATCATCGCCATCGTCGTTGTTATAGGCAGCCTCGGTGATCAGCTGAAGCATTCGGTAGTACCAGGTTGATCCGTGCCGATGCCAGAAGAGCAGGGGCCGGAAAAAGACTGGGGGTACTACGCCTGCCATAGGAGGATAAGCGGTGATATATTTGTAGAATCGATGCCGATCGACCAGATTTAAAATCACGATGAGGAGGACGATCCACCAGATATTTACCAATAGAGAGAATAAAACCCCTGTAAAAATGTCCCCCAAGGTGACGGTCCTGATCTTGTAATTTTGCAGGAAGGGATTGCCTGTTTCGTTGCTGGTGTCCTGCTTGGGAAGGGTTTGAGCACACCAGTTTTCCAAGTCATCAAATAAGGCCAGGATACTTGTATCACTCTGGCCATGAAAAAATGCATCATTGAGGTTTTCGCGAATGAGATCCGGTAGGGCTGCGTTGTTATCAGCATATTCTCGCAGTCCACTGCCATAGACCAGATACCACTTTTGACTGCTGGCCTCAATGACCAGCAAAAAATCCTGAGTGCCTAGATTGACCTTCTCGAAGAGATCTTTGGCATAAGTTTCAATGTTCTGACCGTTGAGGTAATGTTCGGTTTTGATGGCCAGCAGACAGCCATAGGTATTGCTCAACTCTAGATTGTTTCTGGCCAAGGTATCTGCAGTCTCTATGGAAAAAAGGTCTGCCTTGTCATCAATCCAGTTGAGGAAATAGTTTAGGCTGTTTTCTCCGGCGAGCAGCGTTTGTTCATTTTCGTTATGATTGGATTGATTGGACTCATAGGCCCGGGAATATCCAAACACACAACATAGGGCCACCAGCAGTACTGTCAGCAGAATCGCGACAGATGGTTTTCGAAAAAATTTCATAGGAACCTCCAAAGGAAAAGAGATGTTCCAACGGCGTTGTCCCTTTGGGATAAGGGAGAAGCCGGGAGTTTGGCAGTGTCTCTGATCAACCGCGCAAGGAAAGCAGCTTTTGCTTTAACTCTCCTTCGATGCGGCCCAGCTCTGCCTCAGCCTGGCGGCGCTTTTCGGTCCCCTCAGTCTGAATCCGTAGGACTTCGTCTAGGGAGTCCATTAACTGTTGGTTGGTGTGGCGCAAGGTATCTAGGTCCACGATGGCCCGTTCTGCTTCCCGTGCAGTGTCAATGGTGCCGGCTTTCAAAAGGTCTGCGTTCTGCCGCAGCAGCTCGTTGGTCATTTCTGTCACCGCATTCTGGGCAGCGGTGGCTTGCCGGGCATGTTCCAGCCCCAGGGCCAAGACCATCTGACTTTTCCACAGGGGAATGGTGTTGACAAGACTGGACTGAATTTTTTCGATCATCAGGGTATCGTTGTTCTGGAGCATCCGCGTTTGCGGCCCCATTTGCAGGGAGATCATCCGGGTCAGTTCCAGGTCATGGAGTTTTTTCTCAAAACGATTTATGAGGTTTGCCAGGTCGTTGTACGCCTGAGCATCGGCCTGGGTACCACTGATGGCTGCCTGTTGCTGTAAGGCGGCAAGTTCTTTCCCCTTGAGCTGTGTAAGACGCTTTTTACCTGCCAGAATGTACATGGTCAGCTCTTGGTAATATTTTAAGTTGATTTGGAACATTTGGTCCAAATTGGCGACATCTTTCATCAGAGTAATCTGATGGGCTTCCAAGGTTTCTACAATCTTGTCCACATTTGCGGAAGCCTTAGCATAACCGGCTCGTAAGGCATCAAGCTGGTTCTTCTTCCGACGGAAAAAACCTGCCAACCCTTTCTTCTCTTCCTCGGGATCGAAGTTTTGCAGTTGGCGGACCAGATCCGAAAGAGCGTCACCTACCTGCCCCAAATCCTTGGTACGAATCTGCTGCAAAGTATTCTCGGAGAACTCTGCGATATGCTTCTGCGCAGCAGTGCCGTATTGTAGGACTACATTGCTGTCGGTGATGTCGATGGTGCGGGCAAACTCCTCTACGGCTTGCCGTTGTGCAGGGGAGAGCTTGGATTCATCCAAATCGCTGTCAGGCAAGGTTTCGTTGGCTGGGGCAGCAACTTGTGCGGGGGCTTGAGGGTTCACTTGGCTTTCCAATGGGGAGTTGGGGTGCAGGGTCAAGTCGGGAATGAATTCGTCTGCCATGAAACAGGTCCTTTCTTATGATTGGTCGTGTTCCTCAAACCGGGGACCGCTGAGTCCTTCCTGGGCCAGCAGGTTCTCCATCACGGTGATGTCGGAGGCAATGTCCATGGCCTCATCCCGGAAGAGTGCATCTAGTTGTTTGTGAAAAGCCATGACGATGGTGTCCATCATGGTTTCAATTTTCTGCATGGTACCGTCAATGTTCTCACCTGAGACACCAGCTGCCCCCATGCGATCATAGGCGTTGAGGATTTTTAGGGTGGTGGGCAGATAGTAGTTCATAAACTTGCGGATCTGGGGCAATTTTTCTGGATGAGATACTACCTGATCGATGATCTTTCCGGTAGCCTCCTCCAGCTGGTCAATCCGGCTGGAGATGACTTCATCCTCGATGGCATCATTCAGACGGCGCATCTCACCTATTGCGCGGTCCTTCTCCTGGATCAGAGAGTCAATTTTGGAATCTCCTGTAGATGGAGGTGTCTCATCCTGTTCTTTCTCGGATGACTCTTGGTCCTCGGCAGCTTCTTTTTCATCTGAGGTTGTTTCGGCATTGTCTTCCGGGTGGTCTGGCTGAGGATCAGGTAGTTCGTATTCTATGGTGGGGAAGATACCCTTTGCAACGATAAAGACTACCGCCGAGAGCAGGATCACGGAAACATAGTCTGAAACCCGGTATAGAGGATGCAGTAAAGTAAAGATGACCCAGACCAAAGCAATGGCGTAAATGGGGAGCACAGAACGTTTTTTAAACTTCGCCATAAGGACAGGGCCTCCTTTTTCCAGCAATCAAAGCACTAAGAAATAGTATTATAATATTTACAACATTTTACCCGTAGAAAGTATCTCTGTCAAGAACTGGTTTCCATTGACAGGGAGGAAAAAGACGGATAGAATGGATGACATCGGGCGGTCTGTTGAGAAACCGCCTCAAAACTTGTCCTCTCAGGGGGCGGGCCGATCAGCGCCGATCCCGCCCCCTGCTTTGAAGCGCACACCCTGTTTGTAGGGGGCGGATCAAAGAATATATGATGCGGCGGGCCACCGGATCGTCGCCACTGGGGCCGGGTCCGGGGAGCAAGGAAAGACCAGTGGCGGTTCCGGGGCTCCTAGACGGGGAAGCTCCCCGCTGCCGCTTGCCGTATCCTATGCGGCAGAGTGTGTGTTTGTGCGCTGGTGTTTATGGGCCATGGCGGCCAGAGAAAGGAATGACAGACTATGGTTAAAATTGCCCCTTCTATTCTCTCTGCGGACTTTGCCCGGTTGGGACAGGAGATCCAGCGGGTGAAAAGTGCCGACTGGCTCCATGTGGATGTGATGGACGGAATGTTTGTCTCGAATATCTCCATTGGTGTGCCAGTGGTAAAGTCTTTGCGCAAAGCCACAGATATGTTTCTGGATGTACACCTAATGATTGAAAAGCCTGTGCGTTATATTGATGCCTTTGCCCAGGCAGGGGCAGATCTGCTCTCGGTCCACTTGGAGGCAGATATGCCACCTGGTATCCGGGCGGCCTTAGAGGCCATGGACCGGCAAGGCATTAAGAAGGGGATCGTTCTGCGCCCCATCACTGCTGCTGAGGCTGTACTGCCCTATATTGAGGAGGTGGATTTGATTTTGGTCATGACGGTAGAGCCAGGGTTTGGTGGACAGAAGTTCATGGCCGATCAGCTGCCTAAGATTGCGGCCATCCGCCGCTATATAGAGATGTATCATCCTGCCTGCCATTTGGAGGTAGACGGTGGAGTGGACCCAGTTACGGCCCGCCAGGTGATCCAGGCGGGGGCCGATGTGCTGGTGGCAGGCAGCGCCGTCTATGGAGCGCCTGACGCAGAGGAAGCCATTCGTGTCCTGCGCGGCCAGTGAGTCTGCGGATTTTTTACTGACTGTGAAGATTTTGAAGAAAAGGAAGAAGAAAGCCTATGGAATATTTTCCCCCAGCGCTGGAAAAATTGGTGGAGCAGTTTGCGCGACTGCCCGGCATTGGCCATAAGACCGCGCAGCGTCTGGCCTTTTTTGTGCTCTCACTGCCGGAGCAGGAGGTGGAGACCTTTGCCCAGGCTGTGCTGGATGCCAAACGATCCATTGCCCTATGTCCCGTCTGCCAGAACCTCACCGAGGGGGACGGGCTATGCCCCATCTGCGCCAGTGAGAAGCGGGATGGGCGCGTGATCTGTGTGGTAGCGGACCCCAAGGATGTCATTGCCCTAGAGCGGGGACGGGAATATGGAGGAAAGTACCATGTTCTTCATGGGGTTCTCTCCCCTATGAACGGGGTAGGGCCAGATGATCTGCACATCAAATCTCTGCTTGAGCGGGTAGCACAAGGGGAGGTTCGGGAGATTATCATGGCAACAAACCCTGATACCGAGGGAGAGGCGACAGCCATGTATCTATCCCGGATGCTCAAGCCGTTCGGGGTGAAAGTCACCCGTTTGGCCTATGGCGTTCCAGTGGGCGGCCATCTGGAGTATGCTGATGACGCGACCCTCATGCGGGCCTTGGAAGGCAGACGTGAGATGGCGTGAGATGGCCTTTTGGAAGATGCGTTTCCAGGTCAAGCCAGTGTGTTCATACCGCCTCATTTTATCTGAATGAAACAAAAATCTGCCCTGCTGTTTTTTGAAGACAGTGGGGCAGATTTTACATGAGTGGCATAGAGGATAAAGGGGGGATTAGAAATGGCCTGTTTTGCGGAACACATGGATGCGGAAAGAGATGGTAATGTCCAGTTCTTTTAAGGCAGCCAGCCGAACAGCGCCCTCTCTGGGTGTTTTCCAAAAATAGGGAGTCATCTGGAACAGGTCAGCAATGGTTTGCCTGTCTGGTAAGTGAACCATTTCATCTACACTGCGGACCTCTAAATAGGTCAGACCAGGATAGGGGGTCAGCTTTTCTTGGTTTGGGTAGGGCTTGTCATAAAGCACCTGTTTCAGTTCCCAAAGGTGTTGGGGGCCGGGAACCACATAAAAATAAAAACCACCGGGTTTGAGGACCCGAAGAAACTCCTCCAGAGCAAGGGGGGAGAAGCAGTTGACCAGTAGATCAGCAGTAGTGTCCGGCACTGGCAGATGGTAGACCGAGGCTACGGCAAACTCCACAGCTTTGGCCCGTTTGGCTGCCCGGCGTAAGGCGTGCTTGGACAGATCAATGCCTGCCATTTGAGGATGCGTTCCAGCTTCTTCTAACCGCTGAAAGAGAGCGGCGCTGTAATAGCCTTCCCCACAGCCAGCATCCAGGACCCGCGGGTGATCTGGGGTGAAGGTGAGCGCAAGATCTGCCAGAGCATCCCGCAAAGGAGCATAATAATCCCCCGACAGGAAGCGATTCCGGGCAGTGGCCATGCCTTTGTCATCACCGGGGTCTTTGGCGTGCTTTTGGTTGGCAGGAAGCAGGTGGACATAGCCAGCCGAGGAGCGGTCAAAGCTGTGCCCCTGCGGGCAGAGATAGCGGGTCTCCTGACGATCTAGGGGCTGTGTACAGAGGGGGCAGCAAAAGAGACTTTCCATATTGAGAACTTCCTTTTTATAAACTCAAAGAGATACAATGGGTTTGATTAGCTCCGGGGGTTTTGCGGCCATGAGGTGGAACGCGTCCTCCACTTGGGCAAGCCCCTGAAAACGATGTGTGATGAGAGCGGTGGGGTCTACTCGTCCGTACTGAAGCAGTGCAAGGAGCTTTTCCATTCTGGCTCGCCCACCAGGGCATTCTCCGCTGCGGATGGTTTTGTTGCCCATACCAAAGCCATAGCGGACACTGTTGAGAGGCAGATCACCATGCGTCGCAAAGTAATTTACATTCCCAATGGTACCGCCCCAACGGACCATCGCGACTGCTTGCCCCAGTGCCTCTGGCCCACCACCGGCACAGATACAGCAGTCAGCACCCTGCTTGCAGGTAAGCTCATAGACCCGACGTTCCACAGGTCCCTCCTTATAATTCACAAAGTCTGTGGCCCCATATTGTTTGGCTAGAGACAAACCAGCGGGACGGCTGCCAATGGCAAGGATACGGCCGGCACCACGGAGCTTTGCCCCGGCAATGGCCATTAGCCCGACAGGACCTACGCCCATGACCACGACGGTGTCTCCAGGCTGCACATCCGCCAGTTGTGCGCCATATAGGCCAGTGTTGAGCATATCTGCGGCCATAACTGCTCCCTCCCAGGAGACGCCTTGCGGGATGCGGGCGGCGTTGGCATCCAAGTCTCGGATGAGAGTGTACTCGGCGAAAAAGCCGTCTTCTGCGTTGGAGAGTACTTGCCCAGTAATGAGACCGTGACAATGCTGATGGGCACCCAGTTGAGAGGGAACTGTTCGCCAATCGGGGGTTACCGGGGGAACGACCACAATTTCACCGACTTGAAAATCCCGGACCAGTTCGCCTACGGCTACGATCTCCCCCAACCCCTCATGGCCCAAGATGCGATTGGGATGCAAGCAGTCAATGGCGACGTTATGAACATCTGAGGTGCAAGGGGAGACCAGCAAGGGCCGGACAATGCCATCAAAGCCGGTTGCGGCAGGGATCTCTTTTTCCACCCAGCCGACCTGGCCGTGGGAGAGATAGGCAAAAGCTTTCATAAGGGGATCTCCTTTTTGTAACGAAGACAGGGATAACTTGTTCCTTATAATACAGGATTTTCTTATGGGTTTCAAGGAAGGAACGCAATGGAAGAGGAAGAACAGGGGCAGTCTATCTGTTTAGCTGGGGGAAATTGCTGCTGTACTGGGCAGGAAAATGCTTTTCCTTGTCTTTTCTGTAAAGTATGGTATAATAAATTCCTCACAAAGAAACGACAAATATCGAAAAAACACAGGAGTCCGTAGGGAATTGTTTGGGACAAATTCGTTGCCTCATTCCAACTGATGTGGACGCCATACGCAAAAACAACCGGCTGGTCGAGCCGGAGAAAGGAGGGACTTTATGGAGGAACTTATTGCTCGCTTGGGCGTGATTTTTTCTCAACTGGGGGATCAAGTTCGAGCGGCTATTAAAAATGCAGATGCTGGTGGCGCTTTGCAGGCGGCCATAGATGTTATCCTGCCTGTGGCCTGCGGTGTGCTGCGGGTGCTGGCGGTGATTGTTGCGATTTTGCTCATTGTGCGCTGTATCATGTCTCTGTTTCGGGACAGACCAGGAAAAGAGATCTGGGGTTGGCTGACCTTGAGTGACGGCACCCGACTGGATTTATACCATTGGGAAAATGCCATTGGTCGGGGGAAGTGGGCCGATGTGAGTTTGGACTTTCCTACCGTTTCTCGCAGTCATGCAGCTTTGCTGCGGGACGATAAGGGGAACTGGAAATTGCAGCCGCTGCAAACCAAAAATGGCACCCGCTTAAACGGTAAAAAAGTGACCCATACGGTTCCCGTAAAGACAGGAGATGTGATCGATTTAGGTGGCATCGGCTTGGTTTTTTACGCGATCAGCGAGGCAGAGGAGCGCGAGCAGGCTATGCGCTCTGGTGTGGCTGAACGACCCTTGCGGCCTGGGAAAACACTGGGCTGGCTGACGGTATTTCAGATTATGATGGCGGTGCAGTGTCTGCCAGGACGGGAAGTTTCTGAGGTTGCCATGATTACGGTGGCCTTTGGGATTCTTGCAGCAGCTATGTGGGGGACCTATGCGCTCTACCGGAGCCTTAAGCGCACAGCCTTTGAGGCAGAGACCATCGCGTTTTTTCTCTGTACGATTTCGTTTTCGATTACAGCGGCTTATTCACCAGAAGCTTTGCTGACTCAAACGATCTGTGTTATTGCGGGCATCGCCCTCTTTCTAGTCCTGAGCCTGTTGCTGCGGGACCTCAAGTCTACGGTTTCCCTGCGCTGGCCGATCGCCGTGTTTACCTGTCTGCTGCTGATTTTCAACGTGGTGTTTGGTGCAAAGGTGTTTGGTGCTAAGAACTGGATCTCCTTGGGTCCCATTGGGTTTCAGCCTTCAGAGTTTGTAAAAATTGCGTTTATCTTTACTGGGGCTGCGACCTTAGATCGACTCTTTGCCCGGCGAAACTTGATCTTCACGGTGCTGTTTTGCGGGTTCTGCATGGGCTGTCTGGCTCTGATGAGTGACTTTGGTACGGCGCTGATCTTTTTTGTGGCGCTGCTGGTGATCGCCTTCCTCCGCTCAGGGGATGTCGGCTTTTTGGCGCTTATGGCCACAGCGGCAGGGGCCGGGGGATGGATGGTTCTCCAATTTAAACCTTACATTGCCAATCGCTTTGGGGCTTGGCGCCATGTTTGGGAACATACTGCGGATGCAGGAGGCTTTCAACAGACCCGCACCATGTCTGCCATCGCCAGCGGCGGATTCTTTGGGAAGGGCACTGGAGAGGATAGCTTTTTGAAAAACATTGGCGCGGCCAACACTGACTTGGTCTTTGGGGTCATCAGTGAGCAGTTTGGTCTCATTCTGGCCCTGTGTACCGTGTTCATTCTGCTGGTGCTGGTGGCGTATGCTGGTCGGTGTGCTGCTACAGCGCGGTCCAGCTATTATGTCATTGCGGCAAATTCGGCTGTGGCTATGCTGGTATTCCAGGCCACGTTGAACGTGCTGGGTGCAGTAGATATCCTGCCTCTGACGGGAGTGACCTTACCGTTTGTCTCTATCGGTGGGTCCAGCATGATCTCTTGCTGGGGGCTGCTGGCCTTTTTGAAGGCGGCAGATACGAGGCCGAATGCCAGTTTCACTTTGAAATTGCCCAAACGAATTCGAGGGTGGATACCGCCAGACTATGACCAAATGTACGACGATCGGTATGACGACTATGATGACTACGACGACTATGATGATGGATATGATGACTATGATGGGGACGATTACGACGACTACGGTGAGGACTGGACGCGTCCGGCAAAAAGGGACCCTGGCAACTGGGATGATCTGATTGATGGGCCACTTTGGCCTGAGGAGGAGCCAGCTGCCCGACCACCTGCCCACACGGCTGGCGTGCGCCAGAGCAAAAGGGGGGGACGAAGATGAAACGACTGAGACGGCGGACGATGATTGCCCTTCTTCTATCTGGCGTTCTGGCGGCAGGGGTTCTGTTTTTCTGTGTCCAGCTGCTGCGTAACGGCAGTGATTGGGTTGGTTTTTTCGGGACCCGATATTATGATTCCGGTGCCATTTATGATAAAAATGGGACGCTTTTATATGATGGAGAGAACAAGACGTATGCAGAAAAGCAAGCCACGCGCATTGCGACGCTCCATTTGGTCGGGGATGAGAATTTTGGAACCTCTCTACGCTCGGTGCTGGCCAGCCGTCTGACGGGATATAACTTCTTCACTGGCACTGCCCTGGGCAGCCACGACGTGACCCTGACGATTGATGCGTCTCTGAATGAGGCTGCCTATGCCGCGCTCAATGGACGTAAAGGTGTGGTGGCGGTATATAACTATACCAATGGGGATCTGCTGTGCCAGGTCAGTTCTCCGGCCTATGATCCCAACCATCCGCCGGGTGATATCAATGAAAACCCAGCCTATGAGGGAGTATATCTCAACCGCTTCTTTTCTGCGACCTACCCGCCTGGTTCAGTTTTTAAATTGGTGACTACTGCGGCAGCCATTGAGGAGAAGAAGGATCTGGACCAATTCCGCTACACTTGCACTGGAAGTCTGGAGCTGGGAGGAGATGTAATCACCTGTCCCTATGCCCATGGTAAAGACATGGATATCAACCAGTGCCTATCCAGTTCCTGCAATGGTGCCTATGCCACCCTGGCTATGGAGTTGGGGGGGAAGACGCTGGGTAAGTATATGGATCAGGCAGGATTGTTGGATTCCTTAAAGGTGTGTGACATCCAGACGGCAAAGGGAAATTTCGTGGCTGAAGAGAGTGGTTCAGCGCATCTTGGCTGGTCAGGGGTAGGGCAGGATAAGGACTTGGTGAATCCCTGCAATATGTTGACCTTTATCGGTGGCATCGCCAACGATGGTGTGGCCGTGGTGCCCAAGCTGGTAGACAAGGAAACCATCAGTGGCACGGAGATTCCTGCTGCCTTCCCTGATGGGAAGGATACGTTTGAAATTTATCGTCCCGAGGTTTGCCGCCAGCTGACAGACATGATGCGCAACAACGTGCTTAACCAGTATGGTCAGGCACAGTTCGGGGACCTGGCAGTGTGTGCGAAGTCTGGCACGGCTGAGGTGGGTGGCGGTCAGCAGCCCCATGCCTGGTTTGCTGGCTTTGTAGATGACCCGGCGCATCCTTTCGCTTTTGTGGTTTTGGTAGAGAACGGCGGCGGGGGAGCAAAGGAAGCCGGAGCGATAGCTGCTCGGATTCTGGCTCAGGCTGCTAAGGGCTAAGCTGCACACAGGAAGCACCATGGCAAACAAAGACGCATCTCGTTTGGTATTGCGCCAAACGAGATGCGTTTGTTTTAGGTCAGGAAGGAGAAGAACCCAGGATATTGAAAAGCAACATCCTGGGGCATATGCTGCTCACCGGATCCCCCAGGATGGGCGCAGGTCTTCTAGTTGGTGGACCAGTGTCTCAGGCATCACCCGGTTGCAGCCCAAGGTGTGAAGATGGAGAGTGACAGTGGCCAGTTGCTCCAGACACTCCAGCCGATAGTGGGCCTGCTCCATGGTGTCTCCCCAGGTCACGGCGCCGTGGTATTCCAGCAGCAAGGCTCGGTATTTCTTGCAGTAAGGGGCTACGCTGTCGGCAACGCCTTGCGAACCCGGCAAGGCGAAGGGGGCCACAGGGACTGTACCCAACTGGACGACTGCTTCTTGGAGGATGGGACGGTCTAAAGGAATTCCTGCCGCGGCAAAAGCAGTGGCAACGGGAGGATGTGCGTGGACGACGGCTCGGATGAGGGGGTCCTCCTGATAAATGCGAAGGTGCATTTTTGTTTCACTGGAAGGTTTGTGGGTGCCCTCCAAACAGTTGCCGTCCAGATCCAGCTTTACCAGCATTTCTTCGGTCATGGTCCCTTTAGACACCCCGGTGGGAGTGACCCAGAGGGCATTTTCACTGACTCGAACGGACAGGTTGCCGTCATTGGCAGCGACGAGACCGCGCTGGTAGATTTTTCGCCCCGTGGCTAAGATTTCCGCCTTTGCCTGGGCATCAGAAGGAAACGTCATGGCAGTCTCCTTCCAAACGCTTTGGAAAAACTGTCCTCAAAGGGTGGATAACAGATTCCTTTTTCTGTAACGATGGCAGTGATTAAGCTGTGGTCGGTGACATCGAAGGCAGGGTTGTAGCAGTTCACTTCCGGCAGAGAGGAAGGCTGTGCGAAGAACATTTCTTTGATTTCTGCCTCGTCCCGCAGCTCGATGGGGATATGCGCTCCATCGGGACAGGTGAAGTCGATGGTGGAGGAGGGTCCCAGTACATAGAAAGGGATCCCATAGTGCTTGGCTAGGATTGCCACACCAGAGGTGCCGATCTTGTTGGCAGTGTCACCGTTGCGAGCGATCCGGTCACAGCCAACAAAACAGGCATTGATTTTTCCTTGCTTCATCACAAGGCTGGCCATGTTGTCACAGATGAGAGTGCAGTCTATCCCTGCGCGCTGAAGCTCATAGGCGGTTAGCCGTGCCCCTTGCAGCAGAGGCCGGGTTTCATCGCACCAAGCGTGGAGGGGGATGCCGCGCTCCTTGGCTAGGAAAAGGGGACCCAGACCGGTGCCATAGCGAGAGGTAGCAAGGGGGCCGGCATTGCAGTGGGTGAGGATACCATCCCCAGGGCGCACCAGGGATAGACCATATTCAGAAATGGCTGTACACATGGCGATGTCCTCTTTATGGATATCCCGTGCAGTCTGGCCCATGGCCTCCCGGATGAAGTCCACATCAGCACAGGGCATAGACTCGGCTGTTGCCAGGACACGGTCTAGCATATGCCGCAGATTCACAGCGGTGGGACGGGCACTGTTGAGATAGTCTCGATATTTCCGGCACTCCTCTACGAAGGGACCGTACTGATCGGCTTTGCTCTGTAAGCCCAGGACATACAGTGCATAACCGGCGAAAATGCCAATGGCTGGTGCGCCTCGAACCCGAAGGGAGGCAATGGCTTCGTAGAGATCCTCTGCGCGGGACAGCTCTAGATAAACCGTTTCATGGGGCAGACGACTCTGGTCCAGAATGCGCACGGCCTGTCCGTTATCCGACAGGCGGACATTTTCCACATGGGTGACCTGTTTGAGATCCATAGATGATTCACTTCCTTTATCAGATGGGCCAATTGTACCAAGAACGGAGCAGAAAAGCAACGCAGGACCCTGTGAGAGCTTAGAGAAGGGGAGAGCGGAAAGACCCAAATCCTGTCTGGACAGGAAAAAAAGGAATTGGGCAAAACGACGAAGAATAAAAGGGTGAGGGTTGCCTGAAATTTTCAAAAAAGAAAGGGGAGAAATGGCATAAAACGCCGTATGAAGGGAAATAAACGTTAAAAATTCAGGGAAAAATGAAAAGGCAAAGGAAAGCAAGTGCAAACCTTGCATAAAATCCTGCATCGGAGGACGTGTTTTCGGCGGAAAATGATGCGAATAATTTGTGCAAAAGGTGTATTTCATTTTTGGGAAAATGGTGCTATTATGGTCACAAGTTACAGGGGAGGCGTTGAAAAACAATTTCTCTGGCATAGGATTCAAAACAGTTGGAAATGAGTAGCCGGCTGTTGAGAATATTGGGT
>JAHHRP010000023.1 GCA_020025735.1 Evtepia sp. | reverse complement strand
CTCATATAGTTGCCTTCTGCCCCGCCCCCAAGGCGGGGTATTTTTGCCCCTTAATCTTCTCAACTTTTCTTAGCAGATAGGTCCTTTTCCATAAAAAACTTCTAGCACTATAATTTTTTCCTTCAAACCATTGCAATATTCGATAAAATATAGTAAAATCAAATTCCTTTATTTTTGACGTTAAAGCGTCAAAACTGCAATATCTATACAAGAGAGGAAATATTATGGAGAGAGAACGTTTAGGCAGTCGCCTGGGCTTTATCCTGCTCAGCGCCGGCTGCGCCATCGGCATCGGGAACGTCTGGAAGTTCCCCTACATGGTCGGACAGAACGGCGGCGGCGCTTTCGTGCTGTTGTATCTGTTCTTCCTGCTGGTCATGGGAATCCCTGTCATGACCATCGAGTTTTCCCTGGGACGTGCCAGCCAAAAAAGCCCTGTGAAAATCTATCAGACCCTGGCCCCCAAGGGCAGCAAGTGGTTCCTCCACGGCTATGCCTCTATGGCAGGAAACTACATCTTAATGATGTTCTACACCTCCGTGGCTGGCTGGATGATCCAGTACTTCTTCGCCACCGCCTCCGGCCGCTTCAACGGCCTGGATGTAAAACAAGTGGAGACGGTCTATCAGCAGATCTGTGCAAACCCTGTGGCAATGGTAGGCTTCACCTTCTTCGTGATTATCCTTGGCTTTTTCATCTGTTCCTTCAGCTTGCAAAAAGGCTTGGAGAAAGTAAGCAAGTTTATGATGCTCGCCCTGCTGGCGATCATGATCATCTTGGCCATCAACAGCTTCACCATGGAGGGGGCAAAAGAAGGACTCTCCTTCTACCTCAAGCCCGATCTGGCTAAAATGAAGGAAGTAGGCATCGGCAACGTCATCGTCGGCGCCATGACACAGGCCTTCTTCACCCTCAGCCTTGGTATGGGCAGCATGGCAATCTTTGGCAGCTATATCAATAAAGAACGCTCCCTCTTGGGGGAATCCATAAATGTAGCTGTCCTGGATACCTTTGTGGCCTTGGTCTCTGGTCTCATCATCTTCCCCGCCTGCTTTACCTACAACGTAGAAGCCGGGGCAGGACCAAGCCTCATCTTTGTCACTCTGCCTAACGTATTCAACCACATGCCTCTTGGCAACCTCTGGGGGGCCCTGTTCTTTATCTTCATGACGTTCGCCGCCCTCACCACCGTACTGGCTGTCTTTGAAACCATCCTCGCCTGCTGCATGGATCTATTCGGTTGGAGCCGAAAAAAAGCCTGCTTCATCAACTGCTTGCTGATGCTGGTGCTTTCCCTGCCCTGCGCCCTGGGCTTTAATCTGCTCTCAGGCATCCACCCCCTTGGCGGCAGCACCAACTTTATGGATCTGGAGGATTTCCTGGTCAGCAACATCATCCTGCCGGTTGGCTCCCTCATCTTCCTCCTCTTCGCTGTGTGGAAAAAAGGCTGGGGTTGGAAGAACTTCACCGACGAGGCCAATGCAGGGCACGGATTAAAGGTCAAGGATTGGATGCGTGGTTACATGACCTACATCCTCCCCGTCCTCTTCCTCGCCATCTTCTTGATCGGTCTGATTACCTATTTCCATAAGTAAGCCAACATTTGTTAAGATGCCTCTGGGGCTGCTTTCCCAGAGGCATCTTTTTTCCAACTCTGGAAGCCTTGACGAAGCGGACCAATCTGACTAAAATAAAATAGGACGGAAGATATCCCACTTCAAGTCCGCCCGCTTTCCCCTGCTGACACTGGGGTGCCGCTTGCAGCTTATTAGGAAGGGATTCTGGGCACTATGAAATTACATTCATTGACACCAAAGCAACAAAAAAAGATTGCGATTACCTTACTTCTCCTCTTTCTGGTCGTTACTGGCCTCATTTGTTGGCAGGTCGGCATGCCAATGATCCGGCTGGCATCAGACCCGGAAGCTTTCCGCCAGTGGCTGTCAACCAGACAGCTTGGTGGTGCACTCCTCTATGGAGGAATGGTGTTTTTCCAAGTTCTCTTTGCTGTCATCCCTGGCGAACCGCTTGAAATCGCCGGTGGATACGCTTTTGGCCCAGTTTGGGGAACCCTGATCTGTTTGGGCGCCACCGCTTTGGGCAGCCTTCTGGTCTTTGTCCTGGTGCGGCGGTTCGGCACCCGGTTGGTGGAACTCTTCTTTTCCCAGGAAAAACTCCACCATGTCCGGTTTTTGCAAAGCTCCCCGAAACGGAACCTGCTTTTCTTGGTCATCTTTATGATTCCAGGGACACCAAAGGATCTGCTGTGCTACTTCGCTGGTCTAACTGATTTGAAACTCCCTGTTTTCCTCTTGCTGTCCTCCCTAGGCCGTCTGCCCTCAGTGGTTACTTCTACCATCGGCGGAGATGCCTTGGGAACCCAGAACTATTCTCGAGCCATTGTCGTCTTTCTTGTCACTTTTCTCATTAGTCTGGGCGGTTTAATCTGCTATCAGAAAATCTGTAAATGGCACGCCCATCGGAAAGAAGATCCTGCACCGCCTCAAGAATAGGAAAAACTCTGGTCACAGAATGATCGCCTGTGCTATAATAAAGCATTTACAAAATCTGCGGGACTTACTTCCCGCTTGTCTGGAGGTCCTTATGGATCACACATTAGAAAAAATACTGACCCGTGTACAAAAGCCCGGGCGTTATGTGGGCGGCGAATACAATGCAGTACAAAAAGACAAAACCAAGATCGACTGCCGCTTCGCTCTCTGCTTTCCTGATACCTATGAAATCGGTATGTCCAACTTTGGTATGCGAATTCTCTATGGTGTCATGAACGAAATGGAAGGCGTCTGGTGTGAACGAGTCTTCGCCCCCTGGGGAGACATGGAAGACGAACTGCGCCAAACAGGGCTTCCCCTGTATGCCCTGGAAAGTGGAGATCCTATCGCTGCTTTTGACCTCATCGGTTTCTCTATGGGCTACGAAATGGCCTATACCAATGTGCTGAATATGCTCGATCTTGCAGGTCTCCCCGTACGAGCAGACCAACGCCCAGACCTGACTCCCCTTGTAGTTGCCGGAGGCACCAGCATGTACAACCCCGAACCCTTGGCTCCGTTTGTGGACATCGTCTCCCTGGGCGAGGGGGAAGATGTCACCGTAGAAATGATCCAACTCTACCGCACAGCCAAGGCCGAGGGTTGGTCCAAGGATCGCTTCCTGCACCAAGCTGCTCAGATTCCTGGTCTCTATGTTCCCTCCCTTTATGACATAACCTATCAGGATGACGGTCGTATTGCCGCCATCACCCCGCGGAATGGTGTGCCAAAAACCGTCACCAAGCGGTTAGTCACCGACCTGGATCGTTCTTACTACCCAGTAAAGACCATTGTCCCCTCCACTGAGATCACCCAGGACCGGGTGACATTGGAACTCTTCCGGGGATGTATCCGCGGCTGCCGCTTCTGTCAGGCAGGGTTTGTCTATCGTCCGGTGCGCAACCGCAGCCAGGAACTGCTGACCCAGCAGGGTATCCAGGCTTGCCAGGACTCCGGGTATCAGGACATGACCCTAATGAGCCTTTCCTCCAGTGACTATCCTGATCTGCTGCCTCTGTGTGACGGGCTGCTGGACTGGTGCCAGCCCCATAAGGTTAATTTGGCCTTGCCCTCTCTGCGAGCAGACAATTTCTCCATGAATTTGATGGAAAAACTCCAGCGAGGCGGCCGGAAAAGCGGCCTGACCTTCGCCCCCGAAGCAGGGTCCCAGCGGCTGCGAGATGCCATCAACAAAAACGTCACCGAGGAGGACTTGCTGAACTCCTGCCGCACAGCTTTTGCAGGGGGCTGGAACAGCGTCAAACTCTACTTCATGCTGGGTCTGCCCACCGAAACCGATGAGGATGTACTGGGCATCGCTGACCTTGCCAACAAAGTCTATCAGGTCTGGCGCAACAGTGCTTCCAATCGATCTCGAGGGGTCCGAATTACCGTCTCTACCTCCTGCTTTGTTCCCAAATCCCACACGCCCTTCCAGTGGGAGGCGCAAAACACCCAGGAGGAATACCTGCGTAAAGTCACGCTGCTGCGGGAAAATCTGCGGAACCGCTCCATCACCTACAACTGGCATGACCCGGAAACCAGCTTCCTGGAAGCCGTCCTTTCCCGAGGGGACCGGAGAATCGCAGATGTCATCGAACAAGCATGGCAACATGGTGCCAAGTTCGACTCCTGGAGCGAGTATTTTAATCTGCAAACCTGGCTGGATGCCTTCCAGCACTGCGGCCTGGACCCTGCCTTTTATGCCAACCGTGTTCGGGACAAAGAGGAAATTCTTCCCTGGAAAACCATTTCTGATGGAGTAAAGGAGAGTTTTCTTTGGAAGGAACGAGAAACTGCCTATGCCGGGCTGATTACCCCTGATTGCCGTGTGAAATGTTCTGGCTGCGGGGCAAACAAACTCTGTCAAGGAGGCGTATGTCATGTCTGACCAGCGTATTCTCTTTGTAAAAGAGGCAACCGCCAAGTATATCTCCCATCTGGACCTGATGCACACCATGGAACGGGCCTTTCTTCGGGCCGGCATTGCCATCCGCCACACAGCAGGATTTCACCCTCATCCCTATGTTTCCATCCCCCTGCCCCTGCCCCTTGGCTTTTCCAGCCAGTGTGAGATCTTAGAGTTTGGTCTGGTTTCAGGCAGTACCATCCAAGATCTGCCAGAGCAAATGAACCAAGTTCTACCTTTGGGAATTCGCATCTTGGACTGCTATGATGGAGGACTTCCTTTTCGCAAGTTGGCCTTTGTCCGCTACAACATCACGATAGAGTTTGATGGGGATTTGGCTTTGTCCGGTGAAAAGGCATTTCAGGACCTCACCAGCCGGGAAAGTTTTATCGTAGAAAAACGGAGCAAAAAAGCCAAAAGCGGATTTACCCAAGTGGATATCATCCCGCTCATCCAAGCTGTGGAATCCATCGCCCCCAAGGGTGACACTTTGCACCTGACGCTGCTGCTGAAGGCACAAAATCCAGGGCTGAACCCTGAAGTTCTCCTGCAAGGTTTTCGGAAAGAATACCCTATGCTGCCCATCCTATATTCCGCCTACCATCGACAGGAGATCTTGGACGAGGCATTGCAAATCTACCGTTGATCCTCCAGATGACATAGCGTAAAGTTATGCAAGAAAAAACGTATGACACAACCCATGGAACACTCCATTATTGGATTTCCAACCCCATGGATTGAAAAGATTGGCGAAGCGATACAAACACGGACTCCCCTGCTATCGTTAATACGCTGATTGCACAGTTTTTAGACAACCTAAAATAAAACAATGATTCCCCTCTATACTCAGTTCAAAAATTCACACCAAAAATAACTGGAACACATCAAAAGATGTGTTCCAGTTATTTTTCGCAAACAGCTCTGCCTCTCGTTTTCCAGTTTTTTCGTCTCTACATCTCCAGACGGACCACGCCTTCCTGCTCCTTCAACAAAATCATGGTAGACAGGTCTCCCCGCATGGCTTGCTCAGATTCCAGATCCATACGCACCGCCAGAATATCGGATCGGCCAGAAGGAAACTCTTTCACCTCCCGCACGTTCCATCCAATCTCATGGATGAAGCGGATGGCATTGCCCAGGCCAACATCCCGGCGCACTTCCAGATAGAGCGCGGTACTCGTGGGGATCTTCAAATATTTATTGTCCACCACGTTGACCAGCAAAAGAATAAAAATCACAATAACATACATGATGAGAGCGCACTCATAAAACCCCACACCAACTGCCAAACCCATACATGCTGTAACCCAAAGCGTAGCTGCTGTGGTCAGTCCCTTAATCTGGTTGCGGCGGGTAACAATGATCGTTCCAGCACCCAAAAAGCCAATGCCGCTGATGACTTGGGCGCTGAGTCGGGCAGGATCTCCCACCCCATAATCGGCATAAAGATACTGACCAACCAGCATCGAAGAAGCCGCCCCCACACACAAAAGCATATGTGTGCGCAGACCTGCTGCCCGCTGTCGGAGGCCACGCTCAAAGCCGATCGTCCCACCAAAGAGCATGGCCAGCAGCAGACGCACAAAGACAGACAGCACGTTTAGATCACGCAAGCTGCCCACTAGGTCCAATTCTACCATGTTCTCCCTCCTATTCTCTCCATCTCAGAATGCAAACGATCCCCTTCGCAGCTCTTTTTCAGAAAGATGATTCCATTCTGCCATGTTTTTTCTTCCTTGTCAAACCATTCTCGTTTATGATTGCTTTTTTTACCAGAATAGGATATACTGTCCATATTCATTCAAGCCACCATTTCTTCTAACACTGAAAGGAGTACCTTATGTCAGACAGTCAGGCGAAAAGAACGATACCTCGCATGCTCATCAGTTTGCTCATCACCCTCGTCATCGGCGGGGTGTGGTTCTATGTTTCCCTGCCCGCCATCAACCTGCACAATACCAGCTTTTATAGCTTTGTCTTTGTTCTGCTGCTGGTCTATATTCTAGTGTTTATGATCGTACTAGGGGCAGATACCGGCAAGCAGGAAATCCATCTCCGGGAGTATCTCTCCTTTGCCAAGAGTCAGTGCAAGATCGTTGTCATCGCCATCGTCGCTTTGATCGCCCTGTTCATCGTGGGCCAGATTCTCTCTGCTCCCCTCTTCCGGGCCAGCTCTTATCACAACCTGTTAAAGGTGGAAACTGGTGACTTCGCCACTGACATCAAACCCGTTTCCTTTGACGAGATCCCCATGCTGGATGAGGCCTCCGCCAGTGTCCTGGGGGACCGAAAGCTCGGTGAATTGTCGGACATGGTCAGCCAGTTTGATGTTTCTACTGACTATACCCAGATCAATTACCAAGGCCGTCCCGTTCGTGTGGCCTCGCTGGCATACGGTGACTTTTTCAAGTGGTTCCTAAACACCAAAGAGGGTCTGCCTGCCTATATCACCGTGGACATGGTCACTCAGGAAGCCAACGTAGTTCGCTTGTCCGACCTGGGCTTGGAGGGAATGCATTACTCCCCCTCAGAATATTTTAACCGTGATCTAAACCGATTCCTCCGTTTCCACTATCCCACGTATATGTTCAGCTCCCCTCACTTGGAAATCGACGAAGATGGCCAGCCCTGGTGGGTTTGCCCCCGGGAAACTCGGACCATCGGCCTGTTCGGTGGGACTGATATCATCGGTGCCGTCCTGCTCAATGCCAGCACCGGGGAACATATCTACTACGATGTACAGGATATCCCTACCTGGGTAGACCGGGTCTACACCGCTAGCCTTATTACCCAACAGTATGACTTCTATGGCACCTATGTCAACGGCTTTATTAACTCCATGCTGGGCCAAAAAGACGTCACTGTAACCACCGAAAACTTTAACTATCTAGCCATGGACGACGATGTCTATATGTACACCGGTATCACCTCGGCCAGCAGTGACCAATCCAACATCGGCTTCCTCCTATCCAACCAGCGCACCAAGGAAACCACTTACTACCCTGCACCAGGTGCCATCGAAAGCTCTGCCCAGCGGTCAGCCGAAGGTATCGTTCAGGACTTGGGTTATAAGGCCACCTTCCCCCTGCTGCTGAACATCGGCGGACAGCCAACCTATTTTATGTCTCTGAAAGACGGTTCAGACTTGGTAAAAATGTACGCCATGGTCAATGTCTCCCAGTATCAGATCGTAGCCCAGGGAACCACCGTAGCCGCCTGCGAAAGTGACTATATCTCCCAGCTGCAACAGCGTGGGATCTCCGTCACAAGTGACGCAGCCCAGGATATTTTGGAAAAAACCTCCGTAGAAGGTACTGTCGCAGAGATCCGCACCGCCGTGCTGGAGGGAGACTCTTGGTACTACGTCCGTTTGGATGGTACAAAAACCTTCTACGCCATGGCAGCCTCCGCTGACCGTAACGTGGTTATCCTTAATGTAGGCGACAACGTCACCATTCAAGTTTCCCCTGAGGACAGCAAAAACGCGATCGTCAATGCCTTGTCTATCTCTACGGGAACGGCCCCTGATCCTGTGAAGCGCGAGACATCTGCCCCAGCGCCAGGTGATGAAACCGCACCGCCCACAGAAGAATAAGCCATCTCTTAGCGTTCTCATCTTACCAAAAACGGCAAATGGCCGCAGGATTTTCAAAATCCTGCGGCCGTTTTTATCTTGAGGATAAGAGCAACCTTTTTATCGTTTGCTACCCTTGGTATCACAGTAAAGGCAGCGATAGACCCCATGCTCCCGATCTGTAAGCCGGAAAATATGGGGAAGTTCTTGCTCGATCGAAGTGATGCAGCGGGGATTCTTACACCGGATAACCCCTGTAATCGTCTCCGGCAGATGGGGATGGATCTTCTCCATCCGCTCCCCGCCGCGGATGATATTCACAGTAATGTGCGGGTCAATATAACCCAGCATATCATAGTTGAGGTCGATAACTTCGTTGATCTTCAAAATGTCCTTCTTGCCATACTTTCCGCTGGAGGCATTCTTGATGACTGCTACCTCACACTCTAGCTTCTCCAGCCCAAGATCCCGATACAGATCCATAGCCCGGCCAGCAGGAATGTGATCAATCACAATACCATCGACAATGGTTCCAATAATCATCTCACTCCACCTCCAACAATTTCAGAATCAGTGCCATGCGAATGAACTTGCCGCACAACACCTGCCGGAAATAGCAGGCCCGTGGGTCGTCATCAATCGCAGTAGAAATCTCATTCACACGGGGCAGAGGGTGCAGAATCGACAAATCCCACTTGGCGGTGCGGAGTTTATCTGGAGTAAGGATATAACTGTCCTTCAGTCGGACATAATCATCCTCGTTAAAAAATCGCTCCCGCTGAACACGGGTCATATAGAGAATGTCCAACTCGGGCATCGCATCTTCCAAAGAGGTGGTCTCCGTATAGTTTATCCCCTGCTTGTCCAGCAGATCCGTGCGTACACTTTCAGGCACACGCAGTTCTTCCGGGGAAATTAACACAAAGCGTACATTGGGATAGCGGGACATCGCCCCAATCAAGGAGTGAACCGTACGACCAAACTTCAAGTCCCCACAGCAGCCCACCACCAGAGAGTCCAGCCGCCCCTTCTCCCGCTTGATGGTCAACAGGTCTGTAAGGGTCTGGGTGGGATGGTGATGACCGCCATCCCCAGCATTGATGACTGGAACCGTCGCCTTCATGGATGCAACCAAGGGCGCACCTTCCTTCGGGTGCCGCATGGCAATGATATCTGCAAAACAGCTCACCGTCTTGGCAGTGTCTGCTACACTCTCACCCTTGGTAGCGGAAGAACTCTGCGCCTCGTGGAACCCCAACACCTGCCCACCCAGCTCATACATAGCCGACTCAAAGCTCAGCCGGGTGCGGGTAGATGGCTCATAAAAGAGCGTAGCCAGCTTTTTATAGCGGCATTTTTCCCGATAGGCTTCGGGATGGTCGATGATATCTTCTGCCTTCGCAATGAGTTCGTCGATCTCCTCCACGGCCAGATCCGTAATGTCAATGATATCTCGTTTCATAGATTGACCAGTCCTTTCTTTTCCCATCAAGAGGCAACTTGTCTGTATAGAAAACTCACGTTCTGATCCAACTCTCATCAGAGGGGTTTGCACGGAAAGCCAGCAGACGCGCCTTGTCTCCGGGTTGAATGTATCCCTCATTGGCAGCCACCTCTGCCACAGTGTCCAAATCAGTCAGGCTCACGTTCCTCACCTGGGCCTGTGCCAGACGATCCACACTCTTCTGCATCCCATACGTGAAGATACTCACGATGCCCAGCACCTCAGCACCAGCCTGACGGAGAACTTCCACCACCTCCAGAACACTGCCACCGGTGGAAATGAGATCCTCGACCACCACCACCTTCTGACCAGGGAGCAGCTTGCCTTCAATCTGATTCTTCCGGCCGTGATCCTTGGCCCCAGAACGGACATAGCCCATGGGCAACTCCAACAAATGAGCCGTAATAGCCGCGTGTGCAATGCCCGCAGTACTGGTCCCCATGAGAACCTCTGCCTGAGGATACTGCTCCTTAACCAGTGCTGCCAGACCATTCTCCACATCCAGGCGAACCTGATGATCGGAGAGCGTCAGACGATTGTCACAATAGATGGGGCTTTTAATGCCGCTGGCCCAAGTGAATGGTTCGTCCGGGCGGAGAAATACCGCTTGGATTTTCAGCAAATCTTTTGCAATCTTGGTCTTCATAAAAACGCCTCCTCAGTCTACAAATTCTCTTACACAGCGCTCATAGGCAGCCACCGGGTCAGCGGCAGCAGTGATGGGACGACCCACCACAATATAGTCTGAACCGATTTCTTTTGCTTTGGCAGGGGTCGTCACCCGGACTTGATCCCCCTTCTCCCCATCGGCAAACCGGATGCCGGGGGTCACTGTGACAAAATGCTTCCCACAAACTTCATGCACCTTCCCTGCCTCCATCGGCGAGCAAACCACCCCGTCTAAACCGGCCTTGGCCGCATTGGCAGCGTAATGAATCACTGTCTCGTCCATGGGCGCAGCAATGAGCAGTTCCTCCTGCATCCGCTCCTGACTTGTGGAGGTCAGCTGCGTCACAGCAATGACCAAAGGCCGGGTCCCATCGGGACGTGTCACACCCTCCAAAGCGCCCTCCATCATGGCCCGGGTCCCGGCAGCGTGGAGATTGACCATATCCACCTCCAGTCCCGAAAGGACTGCCATCGCCTTCTTTACGGTGTTGGGAATGTCATGAAGCTTTAAATCCAAAAAGATCCGATGACCGCGCGCCTTAATCTCCCGAACTATGGAGGGTCCCTCTGCATAAAACAACTCCATGCCGATCTTGACATAGGGCTTTTGACCGGAAAACCGATCCAAAAACGCCAACGTATCTTCCTTACTACTGAAGTCACAGGCAATAATAACGTCTTTTCCCATTAGTGGGCACCTCCAATGATTTCCTTCAGATTCTGAATTCCCAATCGTTCCATGCAGTCAGGCAGGTCCCGGATGATCTCCTGACAAGCGTAGGGATTGACCAAATTAGCTGCACCTACCTGCACCGCAGTGGCCCCCGCCATCATCATTTCAATCACATCCTGGGCACTTTGAATCCCTCCCATCCCAATAATGGGCAGATCCACTGCCTCATAAACCTGCCAGACCATCCGCAGCGCCACAGGAAAAATCGCTGGACCTGATAATCCTCCCGTGGTGTTGCGCAAAATGGGGGCTCGTTTTTTCACATCAATCCGCATTCCCATGAGGGTATTGATGAGACTCAGACCATCGGCCCCGCCCTCCTCACAGGCTTTGGCAATGGACACGATGTCCGTGACATTGGGGGAGAGTTTAATATAAACCGGTTTTTTGCACACCTGCTTCACCGCCCGGGTCACGTCATAGACCATGTGGGGGTCGGTTCCAAAACTCATCCCACCATGATGGACGTTGGGGCAGCTCACATTCACCTCAATCAAATCCGTGTGCGGGGAGGCATCCGCTTTGGCACAGCAGGTCACATACTCGTCCAAAGAAAAACCGCTGATGTTCGCCAAAATTGGTTTGTAATATATATGACGCAACCGGGGCAGCTCCTCAGTTAGAACCTTATCAATGCCAGGATTTTGCAGCCCAACAGCATTGAGCATCCCGCTGGATGTCTCGGCAATCCGGGGCGTAGGATTGCCGAATCGGGCCTCCCGCGTCGTCCCCTTGATGCTGATGGCTCCCAGACAGTTGATGTCATACCACTGGGCAAACTCATAGCCGAAACCAAACGTCCCACTGGCTGGAATCACAGGATTTTGCAGGGTCACACCACTCAATGTCACAACAGTGCTTACCATATAATCTCCTCCCTTTCCAGCACAGGCCCTTCCCGGCAAATCCGTTTGCTGCCGTATTTTGTCTTGCAGGTGCAGCCCATACAGGCTCCAAATCCACAGCCCATGCGCTCCTCAAAGCTAAATTGCCCACCAGTGACTGCCTTGCCATCCACCGCTCGAAGCATTGCCGCAGGGCCACAGGTATAAAGGTAAGTGTATCCTTCACCGGGCATGGCATCGGTGACAAACCCCTTCACGCCAAGGGAACCGTCAGCAGTTGCCACCGTCACTGGGACACCGAGCGCTTGAAACTCCTGGGCAAGAAAACATTCTTCCCCTCGGTTAAAGCCCAAAATGGCCTGGGGATGCTTTCCCTGCGCCAGCAGGTGCTTCGCGAGGGCATAAAGGGGAGGAATCCCAGCACCCCCACCAATGAGCAGAGGCCTGTCCCCTGCTTTCTCTAAGTCATAGCCATTGCCCAGACCAGTCAGTATGTCTAGTCTCTCTCCCGGAACCAGTTTGCTCATTTGATCTGTACCCTGACCTACCACTTTATAAATGATGGTCAGGCGCCCTTCTCCCCAGTCACAGACAGAGATGGGCCGACGGAGGAACCGTCCCATCAAGGCGACATTCACAAACTGACCAGGGGTCGTAATCTCTGTGGTGTCTCCAGTGAGGGTCATACGAAACGTAGCTGGGGCCAGCTCCTGGTTGGTCTCGATGGTAAAAACACCGCGTTTCACCCTTCCATCCCTCCTTCCGCCTGCCAGGCGATCTCTCCGCCGGAGAGGGTGAGCAAACATCTTCCAAATACGCTCCGGCCTGTGAAGGGAGAGCTTTTCCCCATGGACAAAAAGTCCTCTGCCCGGATGGGATACGACTCATCCAGCGCAAACACCGTCAGATCAGCCGGCGCCCCTTCCTCCAGTTCTGACCCAATCCCAAAACGCCGAGCGGGATTGGTATGCATCAGTGTCACCAACTGATCCAACGACAAAAGGCCAGGGCGCACCAGTTCAGTATACAGAACCGGGAAAGCCGTCTCCAAACCCACGATACCATTGAGGCTCTTTTCCAGGCCGCCCGCCTTTTCCTCAGGCGTGTGGGGCGCATGATCTGTGGCAATCATGTCCACCGTACCATCCAAAATCCCTTCCAGCAGAGCCTGTCGGTCCTCCTCGGCCCGAATGGGCGGGTTCATCTTAAACCGACCATCCTCCTGGAGCATATTGTCGTGGAACACCAGATAGTGTGGTGTGGTCTCACACGTTACGTCCAGACCATCTTTCTTAGCCTGCCGGATCAGAGCCACCGTCTCTTTGGTGGACACATGGCAAACATGATACCCACAGCCTGTCTGCGCCACCAACTCCAAATCCCGCTCCACCTGCTTCCACTCACTGGCAGATGGGTTGCCCCGGTGTCCGTGGGCCTTGGCATAGGCCCCATCGTGGATATAGCCGCCGCCCACCAGACGCTCGTCCTCACAGTGGGCAACAATCACCTTGCCCAATGCCTTGGCCCGCAGCATAGCCTGCCTCATCATGGCAGGGTTCTGAACGCCTCGGCCATCATCAGAAAAGGCCACCACATGACCTGCCAGTTCCTCCAGGTCTGCCAGAGCCTCTCCCTTCTCTCCCACGGTAATGGCCCCGTAGGGATAAACATGCACTGCCCCGTCCCGCGCAATGGCCTCCAGCTGAGGCTGCAAGTTTGACAAGCTGTCAGGCACCGGCTTCAGGTTTGGCATAGGACACACTGTGGTAAATCCGCCACGAGCCGCTGCTCGCGTACCAGTGGCAATGGTTTCTTTGTACGAAAAACCCGGCTCACGGAGATGAACATGAACATCTACGAAACCGGGAAACACTGTACCATTCTTCAATTCGATCACATAGGCATCAGCAACGATGGGGTTCTTAGAAAGAGAAACAATACGTCCGTCCTGGATCAGAACCGACAGCTCCTCGACCGCACCCTTTCGGAATACCCTCATTTGATTCAGGAGAATCTTCATCGACAATTTCCCTCCCCCAATGCACAAAATGCATTTCATGTTTTAATATGTTACCAAATCCGAGACGTTCTGTCAATTCCCTGCCAAAGGAAATTCCCATTTGACTTTTTTCTAAAACTATTGCACAATCATTTTAAACTCATTCTACTATAATACCCATCACCACCATCCCAAAGGAGACCGCTTTATGCTCAACAAAAAGATCGAATACTTTGTCACTCTGGCTGAATGCCTCAGCTTTACCCAAGCCGCTGCTGCTCACTCGGTCTCCCAGACCGCCATCAGCCAGTACATCGCCTCTCTGGAAGCCAAACTTCAGGTGCGCTTGTTCAACCGCAATGCCCACTCTGTCTCCCTCACCGACGCTGGTACCTTCTTTTATGAACGGGTCACCTTTCTGCTCCGCTACGAAAGTGACACCAAAAAACGACTCATTGCCATTGCTGAGCAATACAGCAGCTATGTAAAAGTGGGGATCGGAATGTATGAGTCCCGGCACACAGAGGACTTCTTTTCCCGCTTCCTCCTTGCACACCCAGAAATTAAGGTAGATATTTTCCAATATCCCTATGGCGCCTTAACAGAAAAATTAAAGTCCGGTGAATTGGATGTCATCTTAGCAAATGTTTTATGTAAGCAAGCCTTTCCCAAAGAGGAGATCCTCTCCCGCCCCATGTTTGAGTCTTTCAATTACTTGGTCGCCGATCGTTCCATCGCAGACAAATATCCCGAAGGAGATGCTGTCTCCATGCTGAAAAACGAATGCCTGGTTACCAACTGTGAGGACACAGGCCCAAACTCTATGGATATGCTCCGACAAATGCTGCTGCGTGAGTTCGGTGTAGTGCCAGAGCGCTTTTCCCAGACCAACAGCACCAACGCTCAGATGCTCATGGTCAGGGCTAACCACGGTGTTGCCATTGTCCCAGATATCGTCCAGGAAGCACAAGAAGACAACCTTGTGCGGATCAAAATGCACATGGGGGAGATGACTCGCTATGACATGATCCGTCTATCCAGCAACAACAATCCTGCCGCCCAGCTTCTGCTGGAATTTGAATGAATCAAGCTGCCCTGCCTGCCTTCCACAATGGGAGACAGGCAGGAACTGTTTTTAGGGACTTATCCTATCAAACGATATGGCCCCAGCGCCTGACTTGAACAAGTTCACTAAGAAGCGCCCAATTCTGGGCAAACGGACGCATCAAATTCCAATAAGTCACCCCATGCAGCCCCAATTCCTGGGCCAGACGAAGTTTGGCCTGAATGCTGCGGGCATCCTCAAACCAGACCTGATGCGTCTCCCCTCCTTGAATATAACGGAATGTGGGGGACTGCGCCGTCTGATCAAAGTGGATCTCTGCCCCTTCCTGAGCTGCCAGTAAGACCGCCTCTTGATTGCTCAGAATTGATGCCTGTTGATTGGGGTTATAAGGCAAGGTCCAGTGATAGCCATAGTTTGGAATCCCCATCTGGATCTTCCAAGGAGGGATCTCTGACACTCCATATTCTAAAACAGCCTTCACTTTTTGCAGCGGTGCAACTGCCATAGGGGGTCCATAGGTATAGCCCCACTCATAGGTCATCAACAGCACCTCATCTGCAATGGCTCCAATGATCTCATAGTCATGGGCTGCATAGAGCAAACCAGGCTGATCTGCATGGGTCTTAGGCGCTAGTGCCACCTGGAGAATCAGACCGTTGGGATGCAGGAGATCTCTAGCCTTTCCCAAAAATGCAAAAAATGCTTCTTTATCTTCTTCTGGAATGTATTCAAAATCCACATCCAATCCACGGTATCCCTTTTCCAATATCTCCTGAATTAACGCCTCCAACGCTCTGTTCTGTCTGGTTTCATCCTTTAGAAAATGAGAGACGTGTCGGCTGGAAAAACTCCCGTTCTCATCAATGGAAGCCAGCACCAGCATCATCCCGGTGCCAAAAGCACGCCCCTGAGCCAATAGTCCCCTGTCCTGTATCCCTACCAATGTGCCATCCTCTCGAAACCCATAGGAAAAGACAAACAGATTCGTAAGAAAAGGCATGGATCGCTCCAGAACCGTCTGATTTACATAGGGATATACATAGCCGCCAACGGTCATCGTCATCTCCTTCTCACCCGCCAGCCGGAGCGTGAGAATCTCCCC
The DNA here is from genome assembly GCA_020025735.1 of Evtepia sp. GTDB lineage: Bacteria > Bacillota > Clostridia > Oscillospirales > Oscillospiraceae > Evtepia. Next base: position 2,434 of record JAHHRP010000023.1, on the reverse strand, counting down.
AGGAACCAGAGGCTGCTCCAAGGTCACAGTAGGATTGTTTTGCAGCAGCTCCGCTACCGTCATACCAGCGGAGGCAGCGATGTTGGAAAGGGTATCCCCTGTCTGAACCCGATAGGTCTGCTGGGGAATGAGAACCACCAAAGCTTGCCCAGGAACCAGAGGCTGCTCCACTAAAAGACCATTGTCACTGCGAATCCGAGCCTCTGACACCCCATATTCCCTCGCGATCTGCGCCAAAGAATCACCAGGTTTTACCACATAGATCATTGCATTTCCTCCCTGCCAGATTTCTGCACGTTCTCTGCTGCCATCCTATGTCGGTCTTGCGAAAACTGTGTCAGAAATAAAAAACGGGCCCCGCAGGGCCCGTCGGAACGATTGCTTCTGTTCCCTTGTGCGTATGGAATAAAATGTCCTGATTCTGAGGGGAAACGCAGATCTCAAGCTTGTCTGTCCGCCTCTTCTTTCTCCAGATACTGATAGTCCAGTTTGCCCCGCCGTGTCAAAGGCAAATCCTGCCGGAAACGATAACGCCCAGGGAGCATATATGCATTGATGCGCTCCTTTGCCATGGCCCGCAGTTCCTGCTCCAACTCCAAAGGATCGGCTCCCTTTGCTGCTACAATGTAGGCAACGGGCATAACCTCTCCCTTCTTGGAGCGCCCCGCTACCACCGCACAGGCTGCCACCTGATGGTGATGCAGCAGGCATTCCTCAATGACAGAGGGAAAAATTTTAAAGCCATTGCGGGAAATCATCCGCTTACGTCGTCCCGTAACTACCACACGTCCATCGGCAGTGGTGTAGCCCAAGTCCTTGGTCCACACCCACAGTGCCCCGTCAGGACCAGGCCGGAGAACTTGTTGATCTGCCTCAGGTGCGCCATAGTAGCCAAGCATCACACTAGGATTTTGAATAATGAGTTCTCCTTGAACCTCTGGTGGACAGGTTACTCCTGTCTCTGGGTCCACAGCTAGGATACGACATCCTGGCAGAGGACGACCGACATCTCCCACCTGACAGCTAGAATCGCTGACACAAACGATTCCACCCACCTCAGACATGCCATATTCCTTCACCATACGTGCCGTACTCCCCCGCTGAGCCAGAAACGCATTCAGACGCTCCTCCAATGCCCCCGTCAACATGTCTCCTCCACACCGAGGAATCTTCAAAAAGGACAGGTCTGCCTCTGCGGCCCAGCGATCCTGCAAGAGGAACTGCCAGTATGACGTAGTCCCGCTTACCTGCTCTGGGCGGTATCGTTTCAACATCTCCCCCAGTTCATTCGGCTGGAACAGCGGACAAAGGATCACGGTCATCCCCAGACACAACGGCACATGGATACACTGGCACAGCCCAAAGGCCGCAAAGATGGGCAGCAGCTCTAGGCTTGCCCCCCCTTGGCCATACGCTCCACCTGCCTGTCGATACTGCTCCAACGAAGTGTGGAAAGACCGGCGGGAAAGCACAACCCCTTTGGCTGGACCAGTGGTCCCTCCGGTATAAGTGATCGCAACTGGCTCTTCCCAACGGGTTGTTTCTGGTTCTGCTCCGGCAGGCTGGGTAAGCAATTCCCGCCACCCCAAACAATCCAGACCCCTCTTGGCTTGCCAGGACCCAATGTGCAGTTTTTCCCGCAGCTGAACTGGAAGGTAAGCGTCCATGGGCAGAACCACAAAATGCTGAGTCGGCGCGTTCCCTCGGTTTTCATATATTTTAGAGAAGGCAATCTCCAGCACTAGAACGACCTTGGACCCAGACTGCAAAAGATAAGGCTCCACTTCTGCGGGGCTGAGTTTGAGATCCACCCAGTTTGCCACCGCTCCTATGCGGTCGATGGCATAAAACGCAGCCACCGACTCAGGAGTACTCAGACTGAATATGGTCACCAGGTCACCAGGACCTACCCCCAGGCACCGCAAACCAGCCTCTGCCTGAAGAATTTCCTGAAATAAAGTTTGGAAGGACATTCTTTCTTCTCCGCAGCGCAGGGCGATGGTATCCTCCATGCCCTCCTTCCCCTGCCACAGATCTTCCCAAATGCTCCTTCTCATTCCAGTAATGTCAGCTTAGGACCGCCGTCAGGATTGCGGTCGTTGTCGGGGGTGATTTCCTGATTCACCGCCACACTATCAGGGTCAATGTCCACCTTTTTCAGCATCATACCCGGTATCCCAGAAGCAGACGCCAGACTGGCACACTGAGACTGCATATACGGGAAGAGCTGATCATAGACCTCCCCATGGACCTGTCTCTTAACGATGTCGTTGGTAGCGCCAGTGCAGTTGAAAAAACCAACCATCTCCACGGTCATGGTGAACTTTCCCCCTGCAAACTCCTTATCCCGGAGTGTCTGCTGCAGCTTACCCATACAACGGGTGCCATCTGAGGAAAAATTAACATTTAAGGAGAATGCGCTGTCCAACTGGAC
>JAHHRP010000022.1 GCA_020025735.1 Evtepia sp. | reverse complement strand
GGGACATTGGTCCTGCGGATTTTTTGCGGGAAATGTTGAGAGATATCTGTGGGATTTCTGGCATAAATTGCAGGATAAGTGGTGTATTTCTTGCAAAACTCCTTTTTCTGCGCGCTGATGAAACATCCTGCACACACGCCCTGTCTAAAAAATGGAAAAAACAATACAATTTGTGTATTGAGAAGGGAAAAGGATGTATAGTATACTGCTTTTAAAAGCAAAGGGGAACTCTGATTGGTTGAAATTGCCAAAAAACAGAGAAAAACCATAGGAGATCCCGCAGAAAAGAGGAGAAGTCTATGGAATTGATTGCAAGCATCAATGGCGCTGTCAACAAAGTGGTGTGGGGTGCCCCCATGCTCATCCTGCTCATTGGCATCGGGATTCTCATGACCATTCGGAACAGAGGAATTCAGTTTCGGAAATTTGGCTACGCCATGAAGAACACCATCGGGAAGATATTCCAGAAGCGAGAGGCTTCCGAAGGAGAAATTACCCCCTTCCAAGCGGTTTCCACTGCCCTTGCTGGTACTGTGGGCACTGGCAACATCGCTGGCATTACGACGGCCGTCACTTTGGGTGGGCCTGGGACGTTGTTTTGGCTGTGGGTCACGGCCCTCATCGGGATGGCCACAAAGTACGCTGAGGTGCTGTTGGCGGTAAAGTTTCGGGAGCGGAACAAGTATGGGGACTGGGTCGGCGGCCCTATGTACTATATCAAGAATGGCTTAGGTAAAAACTGGAAGTGGCTGGGTGCTTTGTTTTGTGTCTTTGCTGCATTGGCTGCCTTGGGGACTGGCAACGCCATCCAGGCGGGGAATATTGTTGGCTCCATTCACGATGTGGTCTTGGCTTTTAACCCGGCCTTTGACGGAAAGAACACACTCAATCTGGTTCTGGGCATCGTGCTGGCGATCTTGGCTGCGGTGGTTCTCTTCGGTGGAGTTAAGCGCTTGGGTGCGGTGACAGAAAAACTGGTTCCGGCGATGGCGGTGGTTTATATCGTGGCCTGCCTGTCGGTGATCGTGTACAATGCTGCCAGTCTGCCGTCGATTTTCCGCGCAATCTTTGCCGGCGCATTTACCCCCAGTGGTTTTACTGGCGGTGCAGTTGGCTCGATGTTTCTGGTCATCAGCTGGGGCATGAAGCGAGGGATTTTCTCCAACGAGGCAGGGTTGGGGACCGCACCGATGGCCCACGCTGCCACATCAGAGCGCGAGCCGGTCAAGCAGGCGCTGTATGGGATCTTTGAGGTGTTCATGGATACCATCCTGATCTGCACACTGACTGGCCTGACGCTGCTGTGTTCAGGCATTGATCTCCACTATGGGACCATGGGGGAGCCGACCCTGGTTTCTGCGTCTCTGGGGACCCTGTTTACCCAGAAGGGCGGGGCACTGATTATTGCTCTGTGTCTGGCATTGTTTGCATTTTCCACGATCTTGGGCTGGGCGCTGTACGGTTCCCGGTGCTGTGAGTTCCTCTTTGGTCCCAAAGCCATCAAGCCCTATCAGGTGATCTATATTCTGGTCATTGTGGTGGGAGCGACCACAGACCTTGGCTTGGTGTGGGATATCGCAGACACCCTCAATGGTCTGATGGCTCTGCCGAACCTGATTGCCTTGGCAGCTTTGTCTGGCGTGGTGGTCAAGACGACAAAAGAATATTTTGCACGGGAACACGGCCAGCAGAACAGCTAAGTGCCATTCCCGCTTGGCCCTGTGGGAGCGGTCTGCTTCCCACGGGGCCATTTTTACAGGAGGAAGATTGTACAGGGGAGGAGAAGGAAAAAGCGGAAACCTTTACAATCTATTGCTTGCGAAACAGGAGGAGGTATAGTATAATTCAAAAAGTATAAAAGGAAGAACTTTTTGTGACTGACGGAAGTGGAAGCACCACAGGGAGCAAAAAGCATAATTGTGGCCGACCGTCTGGGCAGTTCAATTTTCACAAGAAGGGGAATTGGGCTGTCCTTTTTTCGTTGGCGGAAAGACAAAGAGGACCGGCTCAACCCGGAAAAGAGAGGATGGTTTTATATGAAAAAAGTCGGCGTGATTATGGGCAGCGACAGCGATCTGCCCGTTGTAGAGAAAGCCATTGACAAGCTCAAGGAGTATGGGGTGCCTTACGAGGTTCACGTCTATTCCGCCCACCGCACCCCTGCCCAGGCGGGGGAGTTCTCCCGCACAGCAAAGGAGAAAGGGTTTGGCGTCATCATTGCCGCAGCGGGCAAGGCAGCCCATTTGGCAGGGGCGCTGGCAGCCAACACGACCCTGCCGATCATTGGCATTCCGATCAAGTCTTCTACGCTGGATGGTTTGGATGCACTGCTGTCCACCGTTCAGATGCCGACGGGGATTCCTGTGGCAACGGTAGCCATTGACGGGGCAGCCAATGCGGCTCTGCTGGCGGTGCAGATTCTGGCGGTTTCTGACGAGGCGCTGGCGGAAAAACTGCGTCGGTCCAGGTCAGCAGAGGCCAAAAAGGTTTTGGAGAAGAACGCCGGGGTAGAGGAGGAATTCAATCATCCAGGCGGAAAGGAGGCCTGAACCATGGGCGGCTTTTGCGGAGCCATTTCCAACCGCGATGTGGTGCTGGATGTTTATTTTGGCACGGACTATCACTCCCATCTGGGGACCCGGCGGGGAGGCATGGCGGCCTGGGACCCGGAACTGGGCTTCCAGCGGGAGATCCATAACATTGAAAACGCCCCCTTTCGCACAAAGTTTGATAAAACAGTGGGGGAGATGGTAGGCAAACTGAGCATTGGCAGCATCAGTGACACCGATCCTCAGCCATTGCTGGTTCGATCCATCCATGGTACCTATGCCATCTGTGTGGTGGGGGTCATTCGAAATGAAGAGCAGCTCATCCAGCGTCTGCTGGACGATGCAGATGGTCACTTTGAGGCCATGAGTGGCGGCCGGGTAAATTCCAATGAGTTGGTGGCCACCCTCATCAGCCAGCAGCGGACCATTGCAGAAGGGATTCGCTATGCTCAGGAGATGGTGGAGGGGACGGTATCGGTGCTGATTATGACTCCTCACTGTCTATATGCTGGTCGGGACAAGGTGGGCCGTCTGCCGATCCATATTGGGCAGGACGAGGAGGGATGCTGTGTTTCCTTTGAGTCTTTTGCCTATCAGAAAATGGGCTACCATGATGCCTATGAGCTTGGTCCCGGCGAGGTGGTGAAGATCACGGAGACTGGCTGGGAGACGCTTATGCCCCCGCTGGAGGAGATGAAGGTCTGTGCCTTTTTGTGGACGTATTATGGTTATCCCAATTCCTGTTATGAAGGGGTTAATGTTGAGGTAATGCGAAACCGCAACGGCATGATACTGGCCCAGACGGATCGGGAGAGAGGGGTGGCCCAGGACATTGACTATGTCAGCGGTGTGCCGGATTCTGGTACGCCCCATGCCATTGGCTATGCCAACGAGAGCGAGATTCCCTTTGCTCGTCCGTTCATCAAATACACACCCACCTGGCCCCGCAGCTTTATGCCGACCAATCAGAGAGAGCGGGATCGGGTGGCAAAGATGAAGCAGATCCCTGTTCATGATCTGATTGAGGGGAAAAAGCTCCTTTTCGTGGATGACAGCATCGTGCGAGGCACCCAGCTGCGGGAGACGGTGGAGTTTCTATATGCCAACGGGGCCAAGGAGGTCCACATTCGTTCTGCCTGTCCGCCCATTATGTATGGCTGCAAGTATTTGAATTTCTCCACCAGTCGATCGCCCATGGAGCTGCTGGCCCGCCGGACGGTTTATGAGCTGGAGGGAGAGGCAGGCGATCAGCATTTGGAGGAGTACAGTGACTCGAACACCGAGCGGGGGAAGAAGCTCCGGGCGGCCATTTGTGAAAAACTGCACTTCACATCTCTGGAGTATCAGTCTTTGGATAAACTCATTCAGGCCATTGGTTTGGACCCTTGTAAGGTATGTACCTATTGCTGGAGCGGAAAGGAATGACGGGATGAATATGCAATCAAAATCTGACAGCTACGCTGCTGCTGGGGTGGACATCACTGCGGGTTACAAGGCAGTGGAACTGATGAAGACCCACATTGCCAAGACCATGACTGCCGGGGCGCTGTCTGACATTGGTGGCTTTGGCGGTCTGTTTGAGTTGGATCTGACGGGGATCACCCGTCCGGTTCTGGTTTCCGGCACGGACGGGGTAGGCACGAAGCTGAAGCTGGCGTTCCTTATGGACAAGCATGACACCGTAGGCATCGACTGTGTGGCCATGTGTGTCAACGACATCATTTGTGTTGGTGCAAAGCCGCTGTTCTTCCTGGACTACATTGCCTGTGGGAAGAACGTGCCGGAAAAGATGGCTGCCATTGTCTCTGGGGTAGCTGAGGGCTGTGTGCAGTCTGGCGCGGCGCTTATCGGTGGGGAGACGGCAGAGATGCCAGGCTTCTATCCGATAGAGGAGTATGATCTGGCGGGATTTTCCGTAGGTGTTGTGGATAAGGAAAAGGTGTTTGACAAGCAAACGATCGTTCCTGGGGATGTGATTTTGGGTCTGCCCTCCTCTGGGGTCCATTCCAACGGATTCTCTCTGGTGCGGAAGGTGCTGGATGTGGAGCATACGGATTTGAAGGCACCGGTGGAGGAGCTGGGCGGTAAGAGTTTAGGGGAGACCCTGCTCACGCCCACCCGGATCTATGTGAAGAGCATCTTGGCACTGATGGAGCAGGTGCAGATCAAGTCCGTCTCCCACATTACCGGCGGCGGTTTTTATGAGAACATTCCCCGCAGTCTGCCCAAGGGGATGACCGCGAAGATTCGGGAGGCTGACGTACCTGTGCTGCCCATTTTCGATCTCATTGAGCGGGCTGGCAGTGTCCCTCGCCGCGAGATGTTCAACACCTTTAACATGGGCATCGGCATGACGGTGGTGGTGTCCAGGGAAGAGGCAGATCAGGCTGTGGCTGCCCTGGAGGCTGCTGGGGAGAAGCCCGTGCGTCTGGGGGAGATTGTAGCTGGGGATGAGGGCGTCATTCTATGGTAAAGACAAAGATCGCCGTGCTGGTTTCTGGCGGCGGCACCAACCTCCAGGCTCTGCTGGATGCCCAGCGAGAGGGCATCCTCACCGATGGAGAGATTGTGCTGGTCATTGCCAGCAACCCTGAGGCCTATGCCCTGACTCGTGCGGCCCAGGCGGGAGTACCTGGGGTGGTGTGCAGCCGAAAAGAGCTGGGCAGTCAGGAAGCCTTTGAGGAGGCCATCAGCCGAGCCTTGGCAGACCATGGAGCTGAACTGCTGATTCTGGCAGGGTTTATGAGTATTCTCAGCGCAGACTTTACCAGCCGCTGGCCCCGGCGGATTCTGAACGTCCATCCCTCGCTGATCCCTGCCTTCTGTGGGAAGGGCTTTTATGGGCTGAAGGTCCATGAAGCTGCCTTGGCGTATGGGGTGAAGGTGACTGGTGCCACAGTTCATTTTGTCAATGAGGTGCCAGATGGCGGAGAGATTTTACTTCAGAAAGCGGTGGAGGTCCTGCCTGGGGACACACCGGAGGACCTTCAGCGGCGGGTGATGGAGCAGGCGGAATGGAACCTGCTGCCTCAGGCCGCGCAGATGGTAGCGGAAGAGATCAGAAGGGAGAAGCCCAATGAGCGTCTATGAGAACCATGACCTGGCAGCGTTGCTGGCAGGCAATCCCTATCCTGGCCGGGGCATCGTGCTGGGGCAGAGTCAGGATGGCAAGACTGCTGTGGCAGCGTATTTTATCATGGGCCGCAGCGAGAACAGCCGGAATCGGATTTTTGTGCAGGAGCCAGATGGCATCCGTACCGAGGCGTATGATCCGGCCAAGCTGTCCGACCCCAGTTTGATTATCTATCATCCTGTGCGGCAGATGGGGCGGGGCCTGATTGTCACAAACGGAGACCAGACGGACACCATCCGGGCCTTTTTGGAAAAGGGTCTGCCCATGGAACAGGCCCTTCGGAGCCGAGAATTTGAGCCGGACAGGCCCAACTGGACCCCCCGGATTTCCGGGCTGCTCTCCCCGGATGGAAGCTATAAGATGTCCATTGTGAAGAGCGCCGATGCGGAGGGGAGTGCCTGTGCCCGGTATACCTTTGAGTATCCTGGTCTGGCTGGCGTGGGCCACTTCCTGCACACCTATGTCTGTGACGGCAATCCGATCCCCACCTTTCAGGGGGAGCCGGAGCGAGTACAGATCTCCGATGACAGTTTGGAGGCATTTGCACAGGGGATTTGGCAGAATTTGAACGAGGACAATAAGATCGCCCTCTACGTCCGCTTTACCGACTTAGAGGACGGGACGTATCAGGAGACCATCATCAATAAGCATCAGTGAGAGGGAGAAAGAGATGAAACAACTGGAACTGAAATACGGCTGCAACCCGAACCAGAAGCCGGCCAGCATTTCTGTTTGTGACGGCCGGGATCTGCCGTTGGAAGTGCTCAACGGGAAGCCGGGCTACATTAACTTTATGGATGCCCTGAACTCCTGGCAGCTGGTGCGGGAGTTGAAGGAGGCCACCGGTCTGCCTGCGGCGGCTTCGTTTAAGCATGTTTCCCCTGCTGGGGCAGCGGTTGGCCTGCCTCTGAGCGAGACGGACAAGGCAATTTACTTTGTGGACGAGCAGGCAGCGCTGACCCCCATTGCCTGTGCCTATATTCGGGCCCGTGGAGCAGACCGTCTGTGTTCCTATGGGGACTGGGCGGCGCTGAGTGACACCTGTGATGCAGCGACGGCGGCCTATCTCAAGGGAGAAGTTTCTGATGGGATCATTGCCCCAGACTATACCCCTGAAGCCCTGGAAATTTTACGGGGCAAGAAAAAGGGGAATTATAATATTGTAAAGATCGACCCAAACTATGTTCCTGCGCCCCAGGAGCACAAGGACGTCTTTGGGATTACCTTTGAGCAGGGCCGGAACAATTTTCAGATCGACCAGGAACTGCTGACCAATTTGGTCACGGAGAACAAAGCGCTGCCGGAGCAAGGGAAGATCGACATGATCGTGGCGCTCATCACGCTGAAATACACCCAGTCGAACTCTGTCTGCTATGTGAAAAACGGGCAGGCCATTGGTGTGGGTGCAGGTCAGCAGAGCCGGATTCACTGCACCCGGCTGGCTGGGAACAAGGCCGACAACTGGTATCTGCGCCAGCATCCCAAGACCTTAGCGCTGGACTTTGTGGACCACATCCGCCGCCCCGACCGGGACAACGCCATCGACGTGTATCTATCGGATGAGTATGAGGACGTGCTGCGGGATGGGGTGTGGCAGACGACCTTCAAGGTCCGGCCCGAGCCGCTCACCGCCCAGGAGAAAAAGGACTGGATTGCCACGCAGACCGGCGTGACGGTGGGCAGTGATGCCTTCTTCCCCTTTGGGGACAACGTGGAGCGGGCGCGCAAGTCTGGTGTAACATACATTGTGGAGCCTGGCGGGTCCATCCGGGATGACAATGTGATTGAGACAGCCAATCGATACAACATGGTCATGGCCTTTACTGGCATGCGCCTGTTCCATCACTGAGTAAGGAGGAGCGACCCAATGAATATTCTTGTGGTAGGCGGCGGTGGCCGGGAACATGCCATTATCCAGAGTCTGAAAAAAAGCCCCCGGGTCAGCCGGATCTATGCTGCACCGGGGAATGGTGGAATTGCAGCGGATGCCATTTGTACCGGCATTGGCGCCAAGGATCTGACCGGCATCGTGGCTTTTGCCAAGGAGAACGCCATTGATTTTGCGGTGGTGGCGCCCGATGATCCTCTGGTTCTGGGTGCGGTGGATGTGTTGGAGGAAGCGGGAATTGCCTGCTTTGGTCCCAACAAAGCTGCGGCCATTCTGGAGGGGAGCAAGGTTTTTTCCAAGGATTTGATGAAGAAATACCACATTCCCACAGCGTCGTATGCAGTCTTTGATGACATGGCTGCGGCTCTGGCGTATTTGCAAACGGCCCCCATTCCCACGGTGGTAAAGGCAGATGGCTTAGCACTGGGGAAGGGGGTCACCGTGGCCATGACCCGTCAAGAGGCAGAGGATGCGGTCCGGGCCTGCATGGAGGACAAGATTTTTGGGGACAGCGGCAGTCATATTGTCATTGAGGAGTTCCTTACAGGCCCTGAGGTTTCTGTGCTTTCCTTTACGGATGGCAAGGTGGTGGTGCCGATGGTTTCTTCCATGGACCACAAGCGCATCGGGGACGGGGACACCGGCCCCAACACTGGGGGGATGGGCACCATTGCCCCCAACCCTTATTACACGGATGAGATGGCAAAGGTGTGCATGGAGACCATCTTCCTGCCCACCATGAAGGCCATGAACGAAGAGGGGCGGACGTTCAAGGGCTGCCTCTATTTTGGCCTGATGCTTACCGACAAGGGGCCGAAGGTGATCGAGTACAACTGCCGCTTTGGGGACCCGGAGACCCAGGTGGTTTTGCCTTTGCTGGAGAGTGACCTGCTGACCATTATGGAGGCCACGGCCAAGGGGACCCTGGCAGAGACTGAGGTGAAGTTCAGCGACAAATCTGCCTGCTGCCTGGTGCTGGCATCGGAGGGCTATCCGAAACAGTATCAGACGGGGTATCCCATCACGATTCCCGCTGATCTGGATGCCCAGGTCTTTGTTGCCGGGGCGAAGTTGGAGGACGGTGTGCTAAAGACCTCTGGGGGCCGAGTGCTGGGGGTCACTGCCGTAGGGGAGACCCTGAAGGAAGCCATCGACAAGGCGTATCGTGAGGGGGCCAGAGTGACCTTCCAGAACGCATACTGCCGCAAGGACATTGGTGCCCGCGCCCTGCGGGCCATGGAAGAGGGAAAATAAATGGTATATCGGGTCTATGTAGAAAAGCGTCCGGGGCTGACGGCTGAGGCCGATGCTCTGGCCAACGATATTCGGACCCTGCTGGGGATCTCCTCCCTAGAGGGCCTGCGTCTGCTCAATCGCTATGACGTGGAGAACATCACGCCGGAGCTGTTTGCGTACAGCGTGAAAACCATTCTATCTGAGCCTCAGTTGGATCTGGTGACGGATTGCCTGCCTGAGGGAGGGATGGTTTTTGCAGTGGAGTACTTACCGGGCCAGTTTGACCAGCGGGCGGACTCTGCGGCCCAGTGCATCCAGATTCTGTCCCAAGGGGAGCGTCCTTTGGTGCGTTCTGCGCGGGTGTATCATCTCATGGGTAAGCTCACAGCGCAGGATGTGGCAAAGATCAAGAAGTATTTGATTAACCCTGTGGAAGCGCGTGAGGCCTCTTTGGAGCCGTTCGATACCCTGGTCATGACGTATGACGTGCCGGAGGAGGTTGCCACCCTCACTGGGTTCCGAGCGATGGATGAGGATGACCTGACCAGTATGGTTTCCCAGTACGGTCTGGCGATGGATCTGGACGATCTGCGGTTCTGCCGGGACTATTTCCGCACCGAGGACCGGGACCCCACCATGACCGAGCTGCGGGTCATCGACACTTATTGGTCCGACCATTGCCGGCACACCACATTTCTCACAACCATTGATGGGGTGGAGTTTGCCAGCCCCATTCTCCAGCAGACCTATGAGGACTATCTGAATACCCGCAAGCGTCTGAACCGCACCAAACCCATGAACCTCATGGACCTTGGCACCATTGTTGCCAAGTATCTGAAAAAACAGGGGAAGATGCCGCGGTTGGACGAGTCTGAGGAGATCAACGCCTGCACGGTGAAGATCAAAGTCAGCACCAAGGAGGGGAAAGAGGACTGGCTGCTTCTGTTCAAGAACGAGACCCACAACCACCCCACCGAGATTGAGCCTTTTGGCGGCGCGGCCACCTGTGTGGGCGGAGCCATCCGAGACCCGCTTTCTGGTCGGGCTTATGTCTACTCGGCCATGCGTCTGACGGGTGCAGCAGATCCTCTGAAACCCATTGAGGAAACCATGGCAGGGAAGCTGCCCCAGCGGACCATTGTGACCAAGGCAGCTGCGGGGTATGCTTCCTATGGCAATCAGATTGGTCTGGCGACGGGCCAGGTGGACGAGCTGTATCATCCAGGCTACGCGGCCAAACGGATGGAGATTGGGGCAGTGATTGCGGCAGCTCCTGCGGCCAATGTCCGGCGGGAGCGACCGGCGCCTGGGGATGTGGTGATTCTTTTGGGCGGCCGCACCGGCCGGGATGGCTGCGGCGGTGCCACAGGTTCCTCCAAATCCCACACCATGGAGTCTCTGGAGAGCTGTGGAGCTGAGGTCCAAAAAGGCAATGCCCCTGAGGAGCGGAAGCTCCAGCGGCTGTTCCGCAATCCAGAGGCTTCTCGACTGATTAAGCGCTGCAATGACTTTGGTGCTGGTGGTGTTTCTGTTGCCATTGGTGAGTTGGCGGAGGGGCTGGAAATTGATCTGAACAAGGTCCCCAAGAAGTACGAGGGTCTGGATGGCACTGAGCTGGCCATTAGTGAGTCCCAGGAGCGCATGGCTGTGGTGGTAGAGGCCCAGGATGCGGAACGGTTTATGGCTCTTGCAGACCAGGAGAACCTGGAGTCCACCGTGGTGGCTGCGGTCACGGACAAGGGTCGTCTGACCATGTCCTGGAACGGGAAGGTCATTGTGGACATTGCCCGTTCCTTCCTGGATACCAACGGGGTAGAAAAGCATATTACTGCCGTTACGGCTGCACCGGAGTCCTTTTTGAAGGAGCAGGTGAAGGATTTCCGCCAGGGGTATCTTGACCTTGCGGGGGACTTGAATGTATGCTCAAAACGAGGGTTATCCGAGCGGTTTGATGCCACCATTGGCAGTGGGACCGTGCTCATGCCGTTTGGAGGAAAGTACCAGCTGACGCCCACGCAGGCGATGGTCAATAAGATCTCTATGGAGAAGCAGGACACGGAGACCTGCTCCATCATGTCTTGGGGGTATAATCCCTACGTTACGGAGAAGAGTCCCTACCACGGGGCCTATTTGGCGGTTGTGGAATCGGTGTCGAAGCTGGTGGCTTCCGGTGCGGATTTGAAGGACACTTATCTCAGCTTCCAGGAGTATTTCCCCAAACTGGGGAAGGACCCCAAGCGTTGGGGACAGCCTCTGGCGGCGCTGCTGGGTGCTTATCGGGCACAGAAGGAGCTGGAGATCGCTGCCATTGGGGGCAAGGACTCTATGAGCGGTTCCTTTGAGGATCTGGATGTGCCGCCCACGTTGGTTTCTTTTGCCGTGACCACGGAAGAGATCCCCCATGTGATTTCCCCGGAGTTTAAGGGGCCGGATCACCCGGTGGTCTGGCTGTGCCCTGAGTATGGACCCGACGGCTTGCCTGCGGCAGCCTCTTTGAAGCAGGTCTGGCAGACGGTGCTGCGCCTGCGGAAGAAGGGGAAGGTGCTGGCTGCCTATACCCCTGGATTTGGCGGTGTAGCTGAGGGCGTACTGAAGATGAGTCTGGGCAACGGGATAGGGTTCCGTTTTGACGACGGCTGTACGTTGGATGAACTGTTCTCCTATTCCTATGGTTCTTTCATTCTGGAGCTGTGTGACAAGGAGGAGATTGGACTGCCTCTGGGTGTCACCACCCAGTGTGGTGACTTGGTGTGGAAGGAGCAGACTCTCACGGCCCAGGAACTTCTGCACACGTATGAGGAAAAGCTGGAGCCTGTCTATCCCTGCAACATTGCCCAGGATGGGGGCGAGATTCCTACGCTGCATCACGAGAGCAGTGCCTGGACGCGGCCTGCCATCCGAACGGCTAAGCCACGGGTGCTCATTCCCGTCTTCCCTGGGACCAACTGTGAGTATGACGCGGCCAAGGCCATGGCAGAGGCTGGAGCAGAACCAGAGATTGTGGTCATCCAGAACCTTACGGCTGGGGCCATTGCCCAGTCTATGGATCATGTGGCCCAGCGGCTGGCCCAGGCGCAGATCGTCTTTCTTCCCGGTGGCTTCTCTGGCGGTGACGAGCCAGATGGATCGGCCAAGCTCATCACTTCTTTCTTCCGTGCGGGCAAGATCAAGGAGCAGGTGAACGAACTGCTGAAAAACCGGGATGGTCTCATGCTGGGTGTGTGCAACGGCTTCCAGGCGCTCATCAAGCTGGGGCTGGTGCCTTACGGGGAGATCATTGACACAGACGAGACTTGTCCCACCTTGACCTTTAATACCATTGGGCGTCACCAGTCCCGCCTGGTGCGGACGCGGGTGGCATCCAATCTGTCCCCCTGGCTGATGAATACCAAGCCGGGTGAAGTGTATACCGTTCCCATCTCCCATGGGGAAGGTCGGTTCTTGGCCTCTCAGGAGCTGGTGGAGAAGCTGGCAGCCAACGGGCAGATTGCTACACAGTATGTGGATCTTACAGGAAAGCCTACCTGGGATATCCACGATAACCCCAATCACTCTGTTTGGGCCATTGAAGGCATTACCTCTCCCGATGGAAGGGTGCTGGGCAAGATGGGCCACAGCGAACGCACCGGGGCAGGGCTGTACCGCAATGTTCCCGGCGAGTATGATATGAAACTCTTCCGCTCAGCGGTGGAGTACTTTGGATAAAGAAAGGAGGAGCCCTAAATGGCTTATTATTATCCCGAACCCTCCCACACTTTCAGCGAGTATCTGCTGGTGCCTGGCTTTACCTCAGAGGAGTGTGTGCCTTACAATGTTTCTCTGAAAACCCCTTTGGTGAAGTACCGCAAGGGGGAGGAGGAATGCCCCATTTGTTTAAACATCCCCATGGTTTCGGCCATCATGCAGGCAGTGTCCAACGATACCCTGGCTGTGGCGCTGGCCAAGGAGGGGGGCTTGTCCTTCATCTATGGGTCCCAGTCCATTGAGGATGAGGCAGCCATGGTCCGCCGGGTGAAGAGCAGCAAGGCAGGGTTTGTGATTTCTGCCTCGAACCTCACCCCTGATGCTACCCTGGCTGATGTGCTGGCACTGAAAGAGAAGAACGGGTTTTCCACCGTGGCGATCACTGCGGATGCTACGCCCACAGGAAAGCTATTGGGTCTGGTCACCAGCCGGGACTACCGCGTGACCCGGATGAGTACAGACATCCCTGTGCGGGAGTTTATGACGCCCCGGGAAAAACTCATCACTGCGCCAGCGGCCACGACCCTGAAAGAGGCCAACGACATCATCTGGGACCACAAACTCAATGCGCTGCCGGTGGTAGACGACGAGGATCATCTGATGTACTTTGTTTTTCGCAAAGACTATTCGGAACACAAGGAGCATCCACTGGCCCTCCAGGATGAGGACAAGCGCTACCTGGTAGGCGCAGGGATCAACTCCAAGGACTATGCCGAGCGGGTGCCTGCCTTAGTGGGTGCTGGGGCAGACATTCTGTGCATCGACTCTTCGGAGGGGTATTCTGTTTGGCAGAAGAAGACCATTGATTTCATCCGGGAGAAGTATGGTGACACGGTCAAAGTGGGTGCTGGCAATGTGGTAGATCGGGAAGGGTTCCGTTATCTGGCTCAAGCTGGAGCTGACTTTGTGAAAGTTGGCATTGGCGGCGGCTCTATTTGCATCACCCGGGAGACCAAGGGCATTGGCCGCGGTCAGGCATCGGCGCTCATTGAGGTGGCGGCAGCCAGAGATGAATACTTCCAGGAGACGGGGGTGTATGTGCCCATCTGCTCCGATGGTGGCATTGTTTTTGATTTCCACATGACATTGGCGTTGGCAATGGGGGCAGACTTTTTGATGCTGGGCCGGTATTTTGCCCGCTTTGATGAAAGCCCCACCAACAAGCTCATGGTCAATGGGGCCTATGTGAAGGAGTATTGGGGCGAGGGTTCTAACCGGGCCAGGAACTGGCAGCGCTACGACCTGGGCGGCAAGAACGACCTTGCCTTCGAGGAAGGGGTAGATTCCTATGTGGCCTATGCTGGTTCTCTCCATGACAACGTGGAGAAAAGCCTGTATAAGGTCAAGTCTACCATGTGCAACTGCGGTGTCATCAATATTCCTGATCTGCAAAAGAACGCCCGCCTGACCTTGGTTTCTGCGACCAGTATTGTGGAGGGCGGCTACCATGACGTGACCCTCCGCTCCACTAGCGGCAATCAGTAAGACACGGTATATCGAAAGGAGAGGAGTCCTATGAAAAGCGACATCGAGATCGCCCAGGCCTGCCAAATGAAGCCGATCCGGGAGATTGCGCAAGAACTGGGTGTTCCAGAAGCATATCTGGAGCCTTATGGTAGCTACAAGGCAAAGATCGACTATCGTATGTTTCAGGAGATCCAGGCCCCAGACGGCAAACTGATCCTGGTTACTGCCATTACCCCGACGCCTGCCGGGGAAGGGAAAACCACCACCACGGCCGGTCTGGCTGACGGACTGCGAAAGATTGGGAAGAAGTCGGTGGTGGCGCTGCGGGAGCCTTCTCTGGGACCTGTCTTTGGACTAAAGGGTGGTGCTGCTGGAGGCGGCTATGCTCAGGTGGTGCCGATGGAGGACATTAACCTCCACTTTACCGGAGACTTTCATGCCATTGGGGCGGCCAACAATTTGCTGGCTGCCATGCTGGACAACCATATTCAGCAGGGCAACGCGCTGGGGATTGACGTGAAGAAGATCACCTGGAAGCGCTGCGTGGATATGAATGACCGGCAGCTGCGGAACATTGTTGATGGTCTGGGTGGCCGGATGCAAGGGGTGCCGCGGGAAGACGGCTTTGACATTACCGTGGCCTCAGAGGTCATGGCAGTGTTGTGCTTGGCCACTTCGATTGCCGATCTGAAGGAGCGTTTGAGCCGGATGGTGGTGGGTTATACCTATGATGATGAACCTGTCACCGCTGGGGACCTGCATGCGGCAGGGGCGATGACGGCGCTGCTCAAAGATGCGTTGAAGCCCAACCTGGTCCAGACATTGGAGGGAACCCCAGCCATCATCCATGGCGGTCCCTTTGCCAACATCGCCCATGGCTGCAACTCGATTATGGCGCCCAGAGCGGCGTTGAAGCTGGGGGGTTATGCAGTGACGGAGGCAGGCTTTGGCGCAGATCTGGGCGCAGAGAAATTCCTGGACATCAAGTGCCCCATGGCAGGACTCCATCCAGATGCCGTGGTGGTGGTGGCCACAGTGCGGGCACTGAAACACCACGGTGGTGCTGCCAAGGAGGACTTGGGGAAAGAAGATCTGATTGCACTGGAAAAGGGACTGCCCAATCTGCTGCGTCATGTGGAGAACATCACAACGGTTTTCGGTCTGCCCTGTGTGGTGGCGATCAATCGCTTTCCTATGGATACGGAGGCTGAGCTGGCCCTTATTGCAGAAAAGTGCAAGAAACTTGGGGTCAATGTTGCTTTGTCTGAGGTATGGGCCAAGGGCGGTGAGGGTGGCAAGGCCCTGGCGGAGGAAGTGGTCCGCCTGTGCGAGATGCCCAATCACTATCAGCCTTCCTATGGGTTAGATCAGACCATAGAGGAAAAACTTCAAGCCATTGTGACGCGGATTTATCATGGACGGGAAGTGATTCTCACGCCTGCGGCGCAGAAGCAGGCCAGGCAGCTGACAGCGCAAGGGTTTGGGAACTATCCCATTTGTATGGCAAAGACGCAGTATAGTTTTTCTGATGATCCGACGTTGTTGGGCGCACCGGAGGATTTCTCGGTAACGGTACGAAACCTGAAGGTTTCTGCTGGGGCAGGGTTCTTGGTGGCTCTGACAGGAGAAATTCTCACCATGCCCGGTCTGCCCAAGGTTCCGGCGGCGGAGAAGATCGACGTGGATGAAATGGGTAAGATTACCGGACTATTTTAAGGGACAACGGAAACGTGCTGGGGAGGATGCTCCCCAGCACGTTTTTATTCGTATGTTTTTCTTTTGTTTCTTGTTCTATTTTGAGACCCAGAGCGCGCTGTGGGCGGTTGTCACAGACGGATGGGGGTTTCAGTATATTCGTTGCGGCCTGCCTTCTGCCCAAAGTTTTTCCGACAGAGATCATAGAGGGCTGTACACCTGGCTTCCAGGTCGAAGAGTTTTCGGGCAGTGGGATCTTTCAGGCGAGCGGCGTGCGCTGGCTTGACTAGGACGGGCAGGGAGGCAGAGGTTTTCATCTGCCGCAGGAGGATTCGCCCTCGAGGGGAAAATCCCAACACCCGCAGATAGGGAAGCGTATCGGGGCGATCCTGGACAGTCAATCCCAGGAAAGCCCAAAGAACCAATCGCCGGATGCGGGAAAGGGGGTAGCGTTTGGTTTGGACCTGGGCATATAGGGTATCCAGATCCTGGGCGGTTTGGACGGCATCGTACAGACGATGACTAAGGCCCTCACCGCTGTCTGGCAGTTGGGCAAAGTCTGCTTCGGTCATGGTCCGAAGGCGCGCTAGGACCCCACGGGTGCAGAAGGTCAGGCTGGCAGGGTCATCCCGGAGGAGGGCTTCCTCTTGGGGAGAGAGGTAGGGAGAAAGGGACGCAGGGTTTTCTTTTAAAATCTGCTGCCGCAGCCAGGAAGCAGAAGCATGGGCGAGACCCTCTTGGGGTGCCTGGTCGTGCCCGGTGCCAATCCGGCGCATGGTGTGAGGCGTGAGGTTGGCACCCAGGGAACGGATGGCCAGGAGATATTCTACCCCCAGGTTGTTATTTGGCTGGCTTAGACAGGTGGCCTCTGGTCCCAACAGGGCGGTGGCAGCTTGCTGCCGAGCGGCAGGGAAGGAAAGACCCTGGTCTAGCCCCTGGTGCAGCAATTCCTGCCATGCCGGAGTGTGCAGACAGTCTGCTGTTTTTTGGAGGGGTTCCAGATCCCCTGCCTCACTGCCGAAGCTAAGGGTATCGACCACCCCGGTGGCTGCCAACAGACCCACACCTCCCCGAGCGAACGTCTCTGCTGAGGAAGCTGCCCATAGAGTGGGCAGTTCCAGCACCAAATCTGCCCCATGGGACAGAGCAAGTGTTGTCCGGGTCCACTTGTCTGCCAGGGCTGCCTGTCCTCGCTGGACCCAGTTGCCGCTCATTGCACAGACGACAGCACAGTCGAGACCAAAGTCCTCTCGCAGGGCCTGGATCTGATCACTGTGGCCACTGTGAAAGGGATTGTATTCTGTCACAATACCGATTGTACGCATAGACCAACCTCGCTTTCCAAAAAGTTTGAAATTTGGGGAAAAAACAGTTGTCCTTTTCAGGGAAATGGGATAATATATATTGTATATGAGCCATTTTACACCCAATAGAGCATATAAGCAAGTACAAATGAAATGATAAACAAATAAGGAGTGGAAAATACCATGAAAGTTCTGGTTATCAATGCAGGCAGCTCTTCCCTGAAGTACCAGCTGCTGGACCCGGATACCAAGGAAGTCCTGGCCAAGGGCCTGTGCGAGCGTATCGGTATCGACGGCCACATTAAGCACACCCCCACGGACAAAGATGTCTATGATGCTGACCGCTATATGCCCGATCATGAGGCTGCCATCAAGCTGGTCATGGAAGTGCTGACCCATAACTACTATGGTGTCATCAAAGATATGTCCGAGATCGATGCAGTGGGTCATCGTGTGGTCCACGGCGGCGAAGAGTTTACCCACTCTGTTGTGATTGACTCGGCTGTGATGAAAGGGATTCGGGAATGCATTCCTCTGGCTCCTCTCCATAACCCTGCCAACATTGTGGGCATCGAAGCTTGCCAGGATGTTATGCCGAACACCCCCATGGTGGCTGTGTTCGATACCGCATTCCACCAGACAATGCCCCCCAAGGCATATATCTATGCTGTGCCTTATCGTTGGTATACGGAGAATAAGGTCCGTCGTTATGGCTTCCATGGTACTTCCCACCAATACGTTTCTCAGCGGGCAGCAGATCTTCTGGGGCGTCCCATTGAGGAACTTCGCATCGCCACCTGCCACCTGGGCAACGGTGCGTCCACCTGCTCTGTAAAGTTTGGCAAGTCCATTGATACTTCCATGGGCTTTACCCCCCAGGACGGTCTGCCCATGGGTACCCGTGCTGGTGCAATTGACGCTGCCATTACCGAGTACATTGTGGATCAGCGCGGCTATTCTGGCAAGCGGGTAGAGAGCGCTCTGAATAAGGAATCCGGTATGTTGGGTATCTCCGGTGTCTCTTCTGACTTCCGTGACCTGGAGGCTGCTGCTGCTGAAGGCAACGAGCGTGCTCAGTTGGCCATCGACGTTTTCTGCTATAAGGTCACCAAGCGCATCGGGTCCTGTGCTGCTGCTATGGGTGGTCTGGACGCAGTCGTGTTCACTGCCGGCGTGGGTGAGAACTCTGCCAGCCTGCGTGCTAAGATCATGGAGGGCCTGGAGTTCCTGGGTCTGAAGCTGGACCAGGAAAAGAACAATGTTCGTGGTAAGGAAGCCATCATTTCCACGGACGACTCCCCCAATAAGATTCTTCTCATTCCCACCAATGAGGAGCTAATTATTGCTCTGGACACAGCTAAGTTGGTCAGAGAAAACGAGAATACCAATGCAGAGGAAGCCTAAGGCTTTTCGACATCAGAAAACACAAAACACCGGGTCCCCCTTATTGGGTGGGACTCGGTGTTCTTTTTGCGAAGAAGAGCATCATATAAAAGCACGGAACTCCTTCCGATGCAGACATCGAAAAGGACGCTCAGGTGTCTTTGTCTCGGGGATCATTCTCTGAGATTGGAACGATCTTTAAATCTGGAACTGATTCGTCGAGATAGAGTTCTTCACAGGTTTGTTGGGCAGCGATCAAAAGATTAATGGCCTCTTCCGTGGCTTGGCACATGGCGAGATACATTTTTTTGTAATCTGGCATAGGGACACCTCACAGTTTTACTTGAGATAGTTTAGAACAATCTATTCAAAATATCAATAG
>JAHHRP010000021.1 GCA_020025735.1 Evtepia sp. | reverse complement strand
AGATAATATGCAGAGATGGGAACGCGGGATTTTAGATTTTATACAGACAAAAGGAAGAAGCGGCAAGGGAGATAAGATCATGACCATGGTCAGCCGAGTTGGGGACAATGGTGCAGTGTGGCTGCTGTTGACTGGTGCCTTGGGTCTGCGGGCAAAGACACGGAAGACATCCACAGCCTTGAGCATTGCGTTGGCCCTGGATGCTGCCAGCTGCAACCTAATCCTCAAGCCGCTCACTGACCGCATCCGTCCTTTTGATCGAAACCCCTCTGTGGAGCTGTTGGTTTCTCGACCAAAGGACCCTTCGTTTCCATCAGGACATACTACGGCGGCCTTTGCAGTGACCACGGGATTGTATAAGAATGGAAACAAACTCTGGGTTCCTAGTTTGGGCATGGCACTGCTCACGGCTACCTCCAGAATGTATCTGTATCTCCACTATCCTAGTGATGTGGTGGCCGGTGGTTTGTTAGGCACCCTGGTTGGGAGTCTGGGTTCTCATTTGAATGATAAGTGCTGGTCAAAACGGGAGCATCCTGCCGGACGAACGAAAAAAAGACCAAAAAAAAGAAGAAGGACACTGTGAAGGAAACCCTTTGCAGTGTCTTCATTTTTGCCCTTTTACTTTACAAAGAGCGGTTGTATTTTATGATACTTTATGAGTATCAATAGCCAAAAAAAGACAAATTTTAGAAAAAATAGGTCAGAGTTCTTAATTTTTTTCTGGGAACAGACGATAATAAATAACGGATGAAATTGATAGAAATGACGTGACAAAATTCAGACTGTAATGTTGGTGGAAAACACGTCTAAGACTGGACAGGGGGAAGTAGTGTATTATGTTTAGAAGAGTGAAACTGAAAAGATACCTGCTGGGCGCATTTGCGCTATTGCTTGTACTGACAGGCATTATTACTACATGTGAACTTGCGGGTCTGATCAACACGAAACAGAGAGCAGATGTTTTGATAAACCAAATATCAAGAGCAGATTCTGCAACGAAAACCTGCCGGATCGAAGTTAACATAGCGGCTCGAAACTTGCGAGAAATGATTTTGACCGAAGACGTTACAAAACGAAGCCAGATGGAGAGCCGGATCTATGAGAGCTTGTCCGTCATTGAGGAACAAATCCAAATCTTTAAACAGGTGCATGGTGAGGAAGATGGCCTGGCTAAAAAGTATGAGGATGCCTTTGAAAAGTGGTTTGCCATTGCAGATCGAGCCACAGCACAAATTAAAAGTGGAAATCTCGAAGCTGCACGTCAGATTGTGGTAACAGAGTGTTCTCCCGCTTTGGAGGAACTTGTGACAATTGCCAAAGAGATAGACAGCGGCATTTCAAAAGAGTCTGAAGAACATCAGGAAAACATGATGAAGACAATTATAGCCACGGGAGCAATTTCTATCGTAATTTTTATTGTGGCGTTGGGTTTTGGGATCTTTGTCTCCCTGTATACGACCCGGAGCATTACCCGAGCCGTTAATATGGCAAAGTATGCTGTCGAGGAACTGGCAAAAGGAAACCTGAAGGTTCGCATGAACTATGAAGCAGACAACGAATTTGGTGAGTTAATGTCCCATATGGATCACTCCTTTCAAGAGCTGTCTAAATACGTAGAGGCCATTGACTATGGAATGAATGAGTTCTCCAAGGGGAACTTTTCCGTTAAGAGTCCCATTGCATTTGTAGGAGAGTTTTCTAACATCGAAGCCTCTATTGGCCGATTCCAAGAAAAAATCACACGTACCATTCGAGAGCTGGAAATGGCGGCGGAGCAGGTCAGTGATGGCGCAGGCCAGGTGTCTGGTGGTGCCCAGGCGCTGGCGCAGGGAGCCACAGAACAGGCCAGCAGCGTGGAAGAACTTACTGCTGCTGTGGCTGGCATCTCCAGCGGGATTGCCAATACATCTGACTACGCCAAGCAGGCCAACGACATGGGCAAGAATAGCGCTTTGGTTGTGGAGAAGAGTGCGGAGGAGATGAATCAGCTGCTGGAATCGATTCATGACATTGCAGATGCTTCCAGCAACATTCAAAGTATTATCAAGGTCATCAACGACATTGCATTCCAAACCAATATTCTAGCGCTAAATGCTGCCGTAGAAGCTGCCCGAGCTGGAACGGCAGGGAAGGGGTTTGCCGTGGTGGCCGATGAGGTGCGTGACTTGGCCCAAAAGACGGCGGTTGCAGCCACAGACACGACGGAACTGATTGAGACCGCTTTACGCCACGTTAAGAGAGGGGAAGACTTGGCGATACAAGCTGAGGCGGCCTTTGGTGAGGTCTCGAGATCGGCCGACGATATCCTTCAACGAGTGGAGAAAATCGCAACAGTTTCCCAGGAGCAGTCAGATTCTATTTCCCAGATTTCACAGGGTCTGGAGCAAATTTCTGCGGTGGTGCAAACCACATCGGCTACGGCAGAGGAGTCTGCTGCTGCCAGTGAGGAACTCAACGGACAGGCTGGTATGATGCGTTCGCTGCTGAGTCAATTTGAACTTTCTGAACCTGAGCAATATTGATTGACTTTTGGTTAGTGCTTGGGTTTAGATAGAAAAACACCACAGGTAACTGAAGCGGTTTCAGGGGCCTGTGGTGTTTATACACTGTTGCATATAGAAACTATTTCATCAATATTATAAAATAGTTTCTCCCAAAAGCTAAACTTTTTTTGAAAAGCAACGATATTAAAATTAGAGATAGAGTAATGTAAGTTGAGAAACAGAGTGACGCTTGTACGTTCGCAAGAAAAGAAGGGAGAGAAGGCTGTGGAATCAAGTAAAAATGTTGGATCTCAGCTTTTGACAATGGACGCTGCATCTACTCATAAGAAAGCACCAGGGATGCAACAGAAGATCCCAACGTTATCGTTTCCCCTAAGACACACTTTGTGCGGTTTATATCGCCTTTGGTCTGGGGAAGATAACAAGGAGATGAATCTGCCGTTGTTTTCTGGTGTGCCTCCGTTTCTTCTGTCTGCTCAAGCCATGGAGGAAGAGGCAGAGATTATACAGAAAAAGCTGACGGCATTGTCAATGCCTAGGTGGCAGGCTATCGTAACAGCCATGGCAGATCGGACCTTGCCTGATCTGGATGGGGAAATCTTTTTCCATATATCTAGGGACAAGATGGTTGCTTGGCTCCTTCTCCTGCCCCCGATCGGGCAAGGGAAGCCCGTGGAGATGCTCCACTTGATGAAACTGTTGAGCGAGGAAAAAGTAGACAGCGGAATTGAGTGGGATCTGGTCAAAGAGATGGTCAACCAAGGCCAATATTTCCAGCTGTTGCCCGTTGCCTGGGGAAAGCAGCCTGAGCGGGGAGCAGATGGTTGGATCGAAGATTACTATGCTCGGGATCAAGAACCCAATATGGAAGTGGAAGAACTTGCCCAAGTGGGCTATGATAGCTTGTATAGTTTGCATCTGGTGCAAGAAGTGAAAAAAGGAGATGCAATCTGCCGAATCATTCCCCCAGGGCAAGGGATTCCTGGCAGCACTGTAACAGGAGAGCGTGTCCCTGCCTTGAACGGACGGCCTGCAATTCCACCCAAAGGACGTAATACAGAATTGTCTGAGGACGGCAATTATATTGTATCTACCAAGGATGGCCATGTGCTCTTTAATGGCCGGACCTTCCAGGTGAAACCAGTGTTAAAGATTGAAGGAGATGTGACACCTGAGGATGGTACTGTCCAGTTTGTCGGCGACATCCAAATCTTAGGCGACGTGGTCAGCGGTGCCAGTGTGCAGGCCACAGGCAGCATCCAGGTTAACGGTATGGTAGAAGCCAGTACCATTGAAGCTGGAGAACACGTGGTCGTTTCAGGTGGCATCCAGGGCCAAGACAACGCCCTTATCCGCGCATACAAAAGTGTTTATGCGAAGTATTTGGAGCATTGCACAGTTTATGCGTTCCAGAGGATTCAGGCGGACTGTATTATTGAAAGTGAGATCTTCAGCAATGGTACCATTCAAGTCCGCACTGGGCGCGCAGTGATTGTGGGTGGACATATCCAAGCTGCCGGAGAGATTTCTGTGGGGACTGTTGGCTCTAAGGCAGAGCGGATTACTACGGTTGTGCTTGGAGGACAGCCATGTGAAGCGCTGGAACGAGCCCAGATGATGGAGGAGCTAAACAGGACGGAAGAAAAACTTCGTAAAGTGAGTAGTCAGCCAGCCAGCCCAGAGGTGCGAAAAGAGATTTCTCAGCTGAACTTGAATGTTTGTGTTACCAAAATGAAACTAGAAAAGCTGGAGAAAGACTTGAAGAAAAGCGAAGTTCACTTTAGAAAAGATTGTCGTTTGGTATGCGACACGGTGTTTCCAGGCACTGAAGTCACCATTGGCGGGAATACGTTGCTGATGGATCGGATGAAAGAACGGTGTGCGTTCTGTCCGGGAAAAAATAAAGTCAATTTGATTTCTGTTGTATAGAAAGGAGGGATGTGATGATCTCCTCTCTTAAAAAAGAGATCCCTGATATCTTAGATGGTGTGATGCAGGAGATCACCGATCCAAAGGTTAAGATCCAACGAACAGAGCGGAAGGATGTTCTTTCAAAAGATGTCTGTTCCGTGCAAACTACGTTTGAAGGCGGTTGTCAGACAACACTGGTGCTGCTTGCAGATGTTGCACTCATGCGTCGGATGACCCAGACAGCCATTGGAGAGGAAGATGTGGCGGCCCAGGATGTAGAGGATTTTACAAAAGAATTCTTAAATGTGCTCTGCGGCAAGGTCGTGGCGCGAATGTTTCAGGTGGCAGGTATTTCGTCTCGCTTCTGTATTCCTGTTTTCTGCACAGGACGTTGTATACCGGAGCATGCGACTTGTGAATGTATATTGAATTATACAAGTGCCTATAACGAGGGCGTTCAAATGCTTCATCTAAGTTCCTGAGCTTATCCTGCCGTAGCAGGGGAGGAATAGGGCTTGGAGAGTCCTAAGTAGAGCAATCAGACTTCAAATTATGATAAAGGAGCCACATACTATGTCGAAGAAAATTATGGTGGTAGATGATTCTCGTATTGTACAATTACAGTTGCAAAAGATCTTGGCCGACACTGACTATGAGGTGGTGGCTTGTTGCCAGAGTGGCGAGGAGGCCGTTGAACTTTATGAGAAGGTTAGACCGGACCTTGTGACAATGGACATTCTTATGCCTGGCATGGACGGCTTGGAGG
Organism: Evtepia sp.; assembly: GCA_020025735.1. Classification (GTDB taxonomy): domain Bacteria; phylum Bacillota; class Clostridia; order Oscillospirales; family Oscillospiraceae; genus Evtepia. The sequence goes on along the minus strand of JAHHRP010000021.1, from coordinate 13,805 downwards.
CAGCTCGTGTGATCTTAGAAGCGCACCCAGAGGCTCGGATTTTGATGGTTTCCTCCTTGGCCTATGATGACACCATCAATGAGGCCAGTAAGATTGGGGCCAAAGGATTTGTGTACAAGCCTTTTGACCGGGAAAAGGTAATCATCTCCTTTCAGAGTGCGTTTGCAGGTACTTAAATTGTTGGTGTTTTCGTTATCGGTACCATTAAAGTGAAAACGTGATGAGGAATTGTTGCAGTGTAATTCCTCATCACGTTTTTTGCTTATGGATGCTCTGCTTTGACGGACAGAGGAAACTTATTTAGTGGAAGGAATTGACAGATGTGAAAAGATGTACTATCCTAAAAGAGAACCATCCATGCTAGGGAAGAAATCCAAAGGCTGTGGAGAAAGTGAGCGTTGCTATGTCCAAAGAATACCTGCCGCAGCTGCGGCCACTTTTGCTGTTTTTACAGGGAATCGTCATTGGTACCGGGGCCATCCTGCCAGGGATTAGTGGGGGTGTGCTGTGTATGGCTTTTGGCCTGTATGAACCTATGGTGGCGCTCTTTGCCCATCCACTGCGATCACTGAGAAAGAACCTCCGTTTGCTGTTGCCCTTGTTGTTGGGATGTGGAGCTGGCTTCTTCCTTCTGGCTGGTGTGGTGGAGTATCTGCTGCGGGTGGCGGCGGTAGGGACTACAGCACTGTTTGCTGGACTCATCTGTGGTACGATCCCGGGCCTGATGGAAAAGACGGAAGGACGGGGAAGCCGCCGAGGTTGGACAGGTTTTGTGTTGTCCTTAGTGGCCTCATTTGTGCTGTTAAGCTTGTTGGAGTCAGGATTGGGTGGTCATGTGGAACCCAGCATCGGATGGTACATTTTTTGCGGGGCAGTTTGGGCTTTGAGTATGATCCTGCCAGGCTTGAGCTCCTCTTCGGTGCTGTTGTTCATGGGGCTATATCAGCCCATGGCAGAGGGAATCTCCCAGTTTGATCTGTCAGTCCTTCTCCCGTTGGGTGTGGGGTTTCTAGCGGCCATCTTCCTGTTGGCACGGGCAGTGGCACGGATGATGGAACGTCATGCTGCGGGCATGACCCGGATGTTGTTGGGGTTTGTTCTCTCATCTACCCTGCTCATCTTACCGGTGACGTTTTCAGGTGGACAGCAAGTGGCAATGGTGGTTTTGTGCTTGAGTGCCGGGCTACTTATTTCTTGGGGAATGGAGCGGATGCAAAAGCGATCTCGTTCTCAGTCCTCTGATATCAGTTGAATTTTTAAGTGTGACTAGCAATATTGGTGTAAGAAACTCAGGAGCTGACAGGGGGGATGGAACCCTCGTTTTTCTATCTCGAAATAGACAAAGAGCGTAAAAGAACAGACCGAGGAGCAGTTCCTCGGTCTGTTCTTTTACGACGTTTTTTTTCGAAATCCTGCTTGGCTCAAAAAGGCATCTGCTTTTTCCTGTTCTGGTGGTGTAACAAGGCTGACAACAACATAGACAAGAAAAGAAAGTGTGGCCCCCAAAATTACTTGCTGTGCCGATTGTGCCTCCCAGAAGGTGGGAAGTGGGACCCCAAAGGTAATTATCAGGTTATAGAGGCAATAAGCAAATCCTGTGCCAAGAGAGGCAAGGGCACCATAGGTGTTGCCGCGCCGCCAAAAGAAGCCCATGATGAGCGGGACAAATACGCCGGTGGTAATCACATCGGACGCGATCCACGCAATCTGTAAAATGGATCGTATTTTCAGCGAGATCAGCAATGCCACAGCAGTTACGACCAGGGTGGCCAGACGGGATCGAGAGACCTGTTTCTGTTCATCTGCGTTTTCTGGAAGCAAATCTAAGATGAGTGTCATGGAGGCAGTGTTCAGCAGAGAATCCATAGTAGACATGATTGCAGCAGAGATCCCGATAAATACCAACGCGCCGACGAAGGGGGATAGGTAGTCCATAACCAGTCCTATGACAACCCCACCTTCCGGCATCTGGGGATAGAGTACAAAACCAGCCATCCCCGTAAAGACAACCATCAGATACAGCGGGATATAGGCAAAAAAGCTCATCACGGTCATTTTGCGGGCATCGCGGTCTGAACGGGCAGAGGAGATGCGCTGCCAGACATTGGCTTGGATCATCCAGGCACAGCCGAATGTAATCACATACATGCTGTATTTTGAGATCCCGGCACCCATATTCAGATAGTTGGATTTTCCCGCAGCTTGTGCGGCCTGGTGAATGCCATCCAATCCGCCGGCCTGGTGGAAGCCAACTGCAAACACGATGAATGCAGAGATGAGCAGCAACACAAACTGAATGATATCAGTAAGCACCACCCCGCGAAACCCACCGAACATGGAGTAGATTAGTACGATCAGCGTCCCCAATAGTACAGCTGTCTCATAAGACAGGCCCAGGTAGGAGCCAAAAAAATCTCCGATGCCGACCATCTGAGAGGCCGCATTGAACACCATGAAAAGTAAAATGAGCAGAGAGAGGAACTTTGCAACCGATTTGGAGTAGCGCGCTTCCATCATACGTCCCTGTGTCAGGTATCCCACACGCCGGATGCCAGCAGCAAATAGGATCATAAGAAACGTGGAGATGAGTACCGGTACGCCGTAATACCAGAAGGAACCCAATCCATCTTCATACGCAAGATCGGCGGTAGAGAGTGCAGAACCTGCCCCCCACCAGGAAGCGATGAATGTGATGGATAAGGCCCAATAAGGCAGGGAACGTCCAGCAAAGAAATAATCTAGGACATTATAGTTCTTTTTTTCTTTTGTCACTGTGAAAAGCAACAGAGCGAAGTAGAGCAGAAGCCCAATTAAGGAAAAAATTTTTAATGTAGACATAGTATTCTTTCGTGATTGCTAATTGCAATAAAGTAGAAAATGGGAAGAAACATTTGGTTCCTTTGGGATGGAGGGATGAGTGGACTCCCCTTTTTTGGTGTATTGTGGTATAATAAAAACGAAAGCTTCAAGAAGCAGAGCAAGTGAATCACTTGCAGTGTACCAAGAAACAGACGATTCGTCAGGAAAGGAGTACCCAATGAAAGTACAAGTTATTTATTCAAGCCTTACCGGCTGCACCCAAAAAGTAGCAAATGCAATTTTTGAGGGAGTCGATGCAGAGGAGAAAAGCATCCATGCGTTAAAAGATGGAACACCTGTGTTAGATGGTGATATCATCCTTTTAGGCTATTGGGGCATTTCTGGTGGGCCAAATGATGAAATGAAGGAATTGCTGAAAAAAGTCAAAGGAAAAGCAGTCGGTATCTTCTGCACGCTAGGTTATTATGCAGACAGTGTGCATGCACGGCAGACGGTAGAAGCGGGGTTGGACCTGGTGAAAGAGCACAATGAAATCATTGGCTCCTTTGTGTGCAATGGAGCAGTATCCCAGGCGCTGATTGACGGTCAGGGGAAGGGAGGAAACCATACGCCCACGGAACAAAAGGAAATCCGTTGGGAGATCATAAAAGACCACCCGACAGCAGCGGAGTGTGCCTTGGCGGCAGAGCGATTCCGTGAAAGAATTAAATTGTATCGTCGGTGCAAGGAATTAAACATTAAGTTTAGTTCTATCTTGTAAGGTTGCCTTTGGCGATGAAAAGTTGCGGTAGAACTTCTATGTCTACCGCAACTTTTTATCAGGTAGTTTCTTTTATTATAAATTTTCTGCCTTCAAATGTCAATCGGTTATCGCACACTTCGCTGCTTACAAAAACAGACTGTACAGGATACCGTCTGTTTTTGTATATAAACGCTGAGAAATGGAGGATGGTTTTTACAGGTTGAAAACCAGACAGCAAGGAGATGCAACAACATCATATCGTTCTCTTATGTTGTCGGTATTGGGTAGGGGAGAGGTTTGTCTTGCGTCGAAAGAGTTTGCCAAAGTAACTGGCATCGCCCAGTCCGCAAGTATCCGCGATCTGGGCAACAGGCAAATCTGAGGTCAAGAGCAGGTGGGCAGCCTGCTCCAACCGATAGGTGATGAGATACTCCATGGGGGACAGACCCAGCACCCGGCGAAAACAAGTCAGACAAGTGTTCCGGCTGACATTGGCTGCGCCAGCCACCTGATCTAAGGTGATTTTTTCCCGAAAATGTGTCTGAAGAAACAGCATCATTTGTTTGGCACGGACCTGATCGGTGCGCTGGCCAGCGGTGAGATCGTGTCGTGGCAGTTCTCTGATATGTTCGGCCATAGCTTGCCATACCCGACAGAGCAGCTGATGAATATGCAGTTCGTAGGCACCGGTTTTCTTTTGACTCAAGTCGTATGCCTGGCAAAGCGTATCCAAAATTTCCTGCTGCCACGAGATGTTTGGCGACAGAAGGAGGCTGCGCAGTCCCTGACTGCCCAAAAAGGGGGCGACGTATTTGTGGTAGATGACACTCTGCACAGGGGCAATGAAAACAGGGTCCAGGATGACAGAAAACATCTCTGCATTTGGGGTTTCCAGAGCAGGCTGCGCCATGTGGAGAATATTAGCATTTTTGAAGATCCCTTGGCCAGCAGAGAGGGTGTGGTGTTCATTTTCCACATAATACTCGATCTTTCCTCGGGTGATGACGTTAAATTCCACTTCCGGGTGCCAGTGCCAGTGGATACCTGCCTGGTCGAACTGGTCCATGATGTCCAAATAGAAGCGAATGGGATAGTCCGCTGTGCTCCGTAAGTCTAAGGCCATGAGGGTGTGGTCAGTGAGGATCTCAGTAATTTGCATTGGCGTCTCCTTTGTGAAAAACAACCAGATAATTGGGAAATATTCCGATGTATTTTGAAGAAAAGGATGATATGATACTATCATAAAACCAATTGCCTGGCAAGGGAGAGAAGGAGGAAACCTTATGGGAGAACTGCATTTTGAGATCGGAAAGAAATTTACACTCAGCAAAACCTTTGCCGAAAGTGATGTCTATCTTTTTGCTGGCATCATCGGAGACCTTTTTCCTGCCCATGTCAATGAGGAATATTGCAAAAAAATGCCTTATAAGACCCGGTTGGTCCATGGGTGCCTTACTTTTAGCCTTTGTTCTACCGTCAGCGGCATGGCGGGAGTGGATAGCGGCCACGATATTCTAGCCATGGGCTATGACCAGGTGAAATTCCTCAAACCTGTCTTCTTTGGGGATACCATCACGGCAACCTATTGGATCACGGATGTCAACCAGGAACGCAAAAAGACCACAGGCCAGTGCATCATGACCAATCAGCGGGGAGAGACCGTGCTGACGTGCCAGCACTATATGAAAGTCATTGACCCAGTGGAGCCAGGAAGGGAGACCCCATGAACAAATGGTATGAAAACTATCGACGGGGTGTGTATCGGGGAAAGAGCCCTCAAAAACTCTATGAGGAGCGCCTAGCTACCGTCCAGGAGGCCCTGGAACTCATTGAGGATGGAGACTGTTTGACCTGGTCTACCCATGGTAGTGAGCCGAAACGGTTTTTATCCCATCTCCACACCATCGCGCCACGGTTGGTGAAAGGGGTGGAGTGCTGGAACACCATTAGCCGCTATGAATATCCCATCACTTCCGATGGGGCTTTGGCAGAAAAATTCCACATCAATACCTTCTTTTTTGATCGATGGTCTGTGGCAACCAGAGAAAGTGGGTTATATTCCTACTTTCCTGTGGATCAACACAACTATGCCCAGGCGGTGCAGCGCTGTCGTGCGCCCAATGTTTTCGTGGCCCAGGTTTCACCGATGGACAAACATGGTTATGTCCATTTAAGTTGTGACCTGATTATGACGATGGAAAACCTCTACCGGGCAGACAAGATTATCTTTGAAGTCAATGCGCGCACCCCAATGGTATGGGGGGAAAATGCACTGCCGGTATCAATGGCAGATGTGATCTACGAAGTGGATGAGCCTATTTTCCAACTGCAAGACCCGCCTATTGGAGAGAAAGAAAAAACCATCGCTGGCTATGTGGCAGAGATGATGCGGGATGGAGACTGTATCCAGTTGGGGTTTGGAGGAATCCCCAACGCCATTGGTTTTGCACTCATGGATAAGTGTGATCTGGGCATCCACACAGAGCAGATCGGCACTTCGATGGCCCATCTGATGGTTTGTGGGGCGGTGACCAACCGATGCAAACGCATTGATAAAGGGATCACAGTCGGATCGTTTATTTCTGGAGATGCGTTTCTTTATGACTTTGTAGACCAACATCCCAGATTAGTGGTGCGACGGAGCCGCTACACCAATGATCCCTATGTCATTGCCCAGAATGACAATGTGGTTTCGGTCAATGCGTCTCTTCAAATTGATCTGACAGGGCAGGTATGTGCTGAGTCCATTGGACCATATCAACATTCAGGCACTGGGGGAGCAACGGATTTTGCTTGGGGAGCGTATCATTCCAAAGGAGGACGGGCTATCCTGGCCCAAAGTTCTACCACAAAACAGGGGACGTTGTCCCGCATTGTTCCAATGCTGGACCCAGGGGCGATTGTCTCGGTCTCCCGGAACCTCACGGACATGGTGGTGACAGAGTATGGTGTTGCCAAGCTGCGTCAGCGGACGGTAAAACAACGGGTAGAAAATCTCATTGCCGTTGCACATCCTGATTTCCGGGCAGACCTGCGGCGACAAGCAAAACAACTTTTATACTGTTGATGTCTGATACATCGTTAGTCTTTCACAGCCAAAAACACAGAGCCTCCTCTTATTGAGAGGCTCTGTGTTTTTGGCTATTCAATTAGAACAGCGGACTAAAAACAAAGAAAAAGTTCCCCCATCTGACCAAGCGGCCAGTCTGGGGGAACTTAGGGGGAACAGAAACAGGTTCAGGCCAAAAGAGTTTCCAACCGGGTACGAATGAGTTTCATCAGCTTATGGTTCTCTGGCATCTCCTTCAGCTCCTTGGGATCGCACAGGCTGGCAAGGTCTTCGGAAAGATAGCCGTCCTCAAAGACATCCAGCCCTGCTTGACTGAGACAATCAGCATAACGGACCAAAGCGGCGTTGCCGTCCAATTCACCGCGCTTTTTCAAAGCACCTGCCCAGGCGGCGATGGTAGCCAGAGGGTTGGAGGAGAGTGCTTCTCCCTTCTGGTGGCGGCGGTAGTGGTCGGTGATGGTGCCGTGGGCAGCTTCGTACTCAAAGTTCCCGTCAGGGCTGACCAAAACACTGGTCATCATAGGCAGGGAGCCAGAGGCAGCAGCAATGAGGTCACTCATCACATCCCCGTCATAGTTCTTACAAGCCCAGATCATCCCACCTTCGGAACGAATTACTTTAGCTGCCACATCATCAATAAGAGCATACCGGTAGTTCAAGCCTGCTTTTTGGAATTTCTCTTGGAATTCTTCCTCAAAAACCTTTTGGAACAGGAGTTTGAATGTCTGGTCGTAATCCTTGGAGATGGTATCCTTGGAGGAGAACCAAACATCTTGTCCCACTTCCAGGGCATAAGTGAAGCAGCACCGGGCAAAGGAGAGAATAGAGTCATCCCGGTTGTGCATCCCCTGAAGGACACCAGGCCCTTTGAAGTCAAAAATAGTCTGGCGGGAGGTCTCCACGCCGTTTTCATCGGTAAAGACCAGCTCTGCCTTACCAGGACCGGGAACCCGGTACTCTACTGCCTTATAGATATCACCATAAGCGTGACGGGCAATGGTGATGGGCTTTTTCCAGCAGGAGACCACAGGTTTCACCTTGGAGATTAGGATAGGTGCGCGGAAAACAGTGCCGTCCAATGCTGCCCGGATGGTGGCGTTGGGGGATTTCCACATTTGCTTCAAATGGTACTCCTCCATCCGCTGGAGATTGGGGGTAATGGTGGCGCACTTGACACCCACATGGTGGACCTTGATGGCCTGGGCAGCTTGGACAGTGATCTGGTCCTCGGTGGCGTCCCGGTTGGGCAGACACAAGTCATAGTATTCTGTGTTCAACTCAACGAAGGGGAGGATCAGTTCCTCTTTGATCATGGCCCAGAGGATACGGGTCATTTCGTCCCCATCAATCTCTACGATGGGGTTTGGCATTTTGATCTTTTCCATGGCTCCTCCTCAGGCGCGGTTCTGGGCCGCGTAGTGGTTCATAAGACAGCCAGTCAGCAGCAGGTCTCGTTCCTCCCCAGTGGTGTTTTTCAGATAGAAAGTGAGGGGGGTGACGGTGTCACCAGAGACAGCCAGGGCGGGGAAGGTGTCATCCCCAGCCTCTACTTTTGCCTTGACATTGGGCACATAGATAAAGTCTCCAGGCTGACAGGGGAAGGGATCGCCCTCTGCCATAGTGAAGGGGAGCATACCCCAGTTGACACAGTTGGAGCGATACCGCTTGGTGGCAAACTCGTAGCAGATGTTGGCGCAGCCACCCAGCACCCGCTGGCAGGAAGCAGCCTGCTCCCGGGCGGAGCCGTCACCGGGCTTGTTGGCAAAGAGGACAGAGCCGATCTGGAAGGATGCAGGGTCCAAGCCGTCGGCCCCCACCTTGGCCAGCACAGCCTGAATCTCGGGGGTGAGGGTGCCTTCCTGACGGGATATCTCTCGTGCGTGGGTGGCCTTTGCTCGGGGAACATAGTCGGGGTCCCGGCGGGAGAGGGCGAAGGAGGCCAGCTTCATGGGATTGGAGCGATAAGAAGAGGTCTCGCCAGAGGGGATCAGTTCGTCGGTGGTGGTTACTGGATCACGCAGAACGGAGGCGACCTCCATGAGAAGATTGTCGGCCAGGGCGGGAATTTCAGGCCATTCGGCGATGTTCGGGCCGAACTTCAACTCGGACTCTGGCTGCGGTGCGTCAAAACCGAAGTATACCCGACGGTCATATACCTTGGCATCAAAGGTCCGTTTGCCCTGCTTGGGCTGGACATAGTCCACCTCGGTGGCAGGGGTGAGTATGCCGTGGTTCCGGGCAGTGGCGGCAATGGAGCGGGCGTCCATGAGAACCACACCGGATAGTTGGCCGTCACCGGGTTTGGAGCCTTCTCGGTTGGGGAAGTTCCGGGTGGTGTGACGGATGGATAGTCCGTTGTTGGCCGGGACATCTCCGGCACCGAAACAGGGACCACAGAAGCAGGGTTTGAAGAGGGCACCTGCCTCCAACAGGGACTGCTGGACGCCGTTTTGAATGAGTTCCAAGTTTACTGGCACAGAGGGGGGATAGATGGACAGGGAGAAGTAGCCGCTGCCCACGTCGTGACCGTCCAGGATGGCAGCCGCCTCAGCGATATTGTCGTACATACCGCCAGCGCAGCCAGCGATTACACCCTGGTCTACCACGACCTTGCCGTTGACCAGCTTATCGGTGAGGGAGAGGCTGACCTTATCGCCGAATTGCTCAGCAGCCCGCTTTTCTACGTCCCGGAAGATATCGCCGGGGTTGGCCAGCAGTTCCCGGATGGGATAGGCTTCGGCTGGATGGAAGGGGAGGGCGGCCATCGGCTCAATTTTGGACAGGTCAATGGTAATCATGCTGTCATAGTAAGCCCCTTCCTGGGGATGAAGAGATTCATAGGTTTCGGGACGGCCGTGAATTGCCAGGTACTCTTCTACTGCGCCGTCGGTTTCCCAGATAGAGGACAGACAGGCTGTTTCGGTGGTCATGACGTCAATGCCAATGCGGTAATCCATGGGCAGTTTGGGGATGCCGGGTCCGGCAAATTCCAACACCTTGTTCTTCACAAAGCCGTTTTTATACACCTGACCACATAGGGCGATGGCCACGTCATGGGGGCCGACACCCTGGGCAGGTTCCCCAGTGAGGTAAACCAATACCACCTGGGGAGAGGCGATGTCGTAGGTGTTTTCCAGCAGCTGCTTGACGATCTCCGGTCCGCCTTCCCCTACGCCCATGGTGCCGATGGCACCGTAGCGGGTGTGGCTGTCGGAACCCAGGATCATCCGTCCGCAGCCGGACATCATTTCACGGGCATATTGGTGGATGACGGCCTGGTTGGCGGGGACGAAGTTGCCGCCGTATTTGATGGCAGCGGAGAGGCCGAAGACGTGGTCATCCTCGTTGATGGTCCCGCCCACAGCACATAGGCTGTTGTGACAGTTGGTCATGACATAAGGCACGGGGAATTCCTTCAAGCCGCTGGCTTTGGCGGTTTGGATAATCCCCACATAAGTGATATCATGGGAAATGAGACTGTCAAACTTCAGGTGAAGCTGACCGGCCTCTTCCCGCTGGTTGTGGCGACGGAAAATCTGGTAGGCTATGGTTTTCTCCCGGTCGGCGGGAGAGGCAATGGGCGCGGGGACGGGAGCCCCATTTTGCCAGCGAACGCCAGCAGACTGTAACGTAATCATAGTAATATCGACACCCTTCCTGGGAATCAGCATCCCAAAACAATATGCTGTATTTTTATTATTATATATAATGTGGGTGAATAGAGTATAGCACAATCTGTCCTGGAAGCAAAGGAAAAAGAATGAACTTTTGAACTTCTTGCAGGATGAACTAAAATGAAGGAAAAACTTCTTTATATCGAGCAGAATCCCCAAAAGAAATGACAGATAGGAATTTTTTCTTGCAGAGAAAGGGGAAGAGAGGTATAATTAATTCATTAAACGCTTGTTATTCGTAAGAGCAAGATGAAACACAGCGCCCAGACAGAAAGAAAGGGGAACCATACGATGGAGAAAAACGGGAGCGGGATTCTGGAACAATATACAGGTTCCCTCAGTCAGCATATCGAAAAGGAATACCATATTGACGAACGCTATTTCCGGGACGACGTCAAGCGAGGACTACGAAACAGTGATGGCACAGGCGTACCCATCGGTGTGACACGGGTCGGCTCGGTGCTGGGCTATATGATCGAGGACGGCGTGCGGGTTCCAGTGCCCGGACAGTTGTACTATCGGGGCATCGAACTGAATGAAATCGTGGAAGCCCATCGGCGGGCAGGGACTTTTGGCTATGAAGAGGTGGCCTATCTGCTGCTTATGGGATATCTGCCCTCACGGGATGAGCTGGCACGGTTTAACGAGATCATGAACCGAGCCAGGAAGCTCCCCAACGGCTTCACTGAGGACATGATTATGAAAAATCCCAGTCGGAGCATCATGAATAAGCTGGCACGATGTGTGCTGTCTCTTTACTCCTACGACCAGAATCCTGATGACACCTCCCTGGACAATATTCTGTTGCAGTCGATTAAGCTGGTAGGCGCGTTCCCCAGCATTGTGGCAAATGCATATTCTGTCAAACGCCACTATTTCCAGGGGGATTCCCTGCATATCCACTTCCCTGTGGAGGACTTGTCCACCGCAGAGAACTTTTTGCGGATGATCCGTCCCAACACCAAATACACCGAGGAGGAAGCCCATCTGCTGGACATGATGCTCATGGTCCATGCCGAGCACGGCGGCGGCAACAACTCCACCTTCGTCTGCCGCGCCCTGTCCTCCAGCGGTACAGATACATATAGTGCCATCGCTGGAGCGGTGGGTTCTTTGAAAGGTCCCCTTCATGGCGGCGCCAATGCGAAGGTGATGGAAATGTTCCATTATGTGAAGGAGAATGTCAACCCGAAGGACGATGACTCCATCAAAGATTATCTGGCAAAACTGCTGAACAAAGAGGCGGGAGATCGGTCGGGGAAGCTCTATGGTTTGGGTCATGCAGTCTATACGATATCAGACCCCCGAGCGGTGCTGTTGAAAAAATATGCCAAACATGTGGCCGAGATTAAGGGTTATGCCGAGGATTTCCAGCTGCTGGAGAAGATCGAGGAGTTTGGGATTCCCATGATCCAGGCCAAGACAGGTTCGGATACCCCTATGTGTGCCAATGTGGATATGTACTCCGGTTTGGTATATACCATGTTGGATATCCCTGAGGATGTGTTTACCCCTCTCTTTGCCTCTGCACGAATTGCAGGTTGGTGTGCCAACCGGATCGAAGAGGTGGTTACCTGTCATCGGATCATGCGCCCAGCGTATCGTGCTGTGGTGAAGCGAGTCCATTATTCCCCCATTGGTTCTCGAAGCTCTCATTCTAAATTCAACCTTTGAGTATTTGCGTGGTTTATGGAAGGCACAGCTGGGTGGCTGTGCCTTTTTTCGTCCTGAGAGCGCAGACCGTGTACAGGGGAATCGGGCAGTGCGTCAAGACTGAAAAATTTTAAGAATTTATTCATCGTCATTTCATGAATCATCCTGATGCGGTATAGTATCATAACGCCAACTATCATAACGCCATGGGATTATGGAAATTGAGGAGCTTATTGGGGTCGGAAAAGGATTCAGACCACATGAACTGTGTGCAGGACTGCAAGCTGTTGTTATCCATTGACGGGATGTGGGAAACCTGCTATGCTTAAAAAGAAACTATCAGAAAGACATGATGCGACACGAACAAAGGAGGAACCACGATGAAACGAACTGTAATTGCGCTCTCCCTGGCGCTGGTGATGGCGCTGGCGCTGTGCGCCTGCGGCGGCGGTGAGGATGGCGGCACCACCATGGGGACCAAAAAGGGCCCCTTGTCCGGCGGCACTTGGAGCGAGAGAAAGGAATCGGTCGAGAACCTGAAAAGCTATGGCACCGAGGATGTCAAGGGGCCGATCCCTGCGGACTGGACCATGCCTGCTGACTTTACTGTGGGAGACAAGACACGCATTGAGATCAGCGGAGATAAGATACTCTATGGCGAGTTTGCCGATGGTTGGCTCAAGGGCTTTACCGTGGCATCTTATGCCGACGGCGCGCTGAACACGGTCTATGAATTCAAAGACGGTGTGACCACCAGCTGGCAGCAGTTCTTCAGCCCTGATGGCACCAAGCTGGCCATCGCCTGGAAAGCCGATGCGGACGCCAATGCATGGAGTTTGACTCTGGTGGACTTGACAACCAAAGAGGCCTCTGGTCTGGCACTGCCTGACATGACCGTCAAGACCACAGTGAAAGATAAGGAGACCGGCAAGGAGAAGGAGGAAACCATCCCTCCCAGCAACATTATTGTAAAGTGGCAGGATGACAAGAATCTCATCGTCACTGGCGCACCTGCCTCGATTGGTGCCGATGAGGAGCTGGTCTCCTGGCTGTACACATTGCCTGATGGCAAATAAGCCCCATTGATCCCATTGCCAAACGTCCTCGGATCGGATGCTGCCGGTCTGAGGACGTTTTTGTCTGCCGGTCATACACCCACCCTGCCGCTGCATAGTCATAGAACCGTGACATATCCCAAAGGAGGGAGCATTATGGCAGAAAAGGAACCGGCTGTGGTCAACCGCAAGGTGAGTTTGCGAGAAAAGACCGTCCGCTTTCTGGACCTGCCCGCAGACGGCGTGGCAGGGATGCCCAGGGCAGAACTGACGGGGGACCGGGAACTGTACTTGGAAAATTATAAAGGAATCCTCGCCTATGGCCGAGAGGAAATCCATGTCAACGGGGGTCCTTGGGTCTTGCGTATTACAGGTCGGGATCTGGAGATCAAAGCCATGCGGGCACGGGAATTGCGGATTTTTGGTTGGATCACTGGCTTGACGCTGTTATGAGAAAGAGGGGGAAGATGGGTGAAACGATGGATTGGGTGGCTGCAAGGTATCGTGACCCTCCAAATCACCGGGGAGGGATTGGAGGAGGTCCTTAACCTCTGTGCCCGGGAAGGAGTCCTTTTGGAGAAGATGATCCGACCACAAGCAGATGTGTTGGAAATTCAAGTCACTGCGGTTCATTTCCGTGCCCTGTGCCGCCTGCTCCAGACAGGGGACTGGCAGGTGCGGGTAAAAAAGAAACAAGGATTGCCCTACTTTCTGCTGGGGTTCCGCCGACGGTATGCACTGCTGGCAGGGCTTGCACTAAGTCTTCTCCTCTTTGCTGTGGGGGCCAGGAC
>JAHHRP010000020.1 GCA_020025735.1 Evtepia sp. | reverse complement strand
ATATAAAATTTGAGCGAGAGTTTCTTTTTATATTATATCATAATGATAAAAAAAGGCAAGGGAAGGCATAAAATTGTAAGAAATTCTGGAGATGAACTGGGCATCTGTGAGACAGATTTTTGGGGACAACAGCGGTTCAGGCTTTTTTAAAGAGGTAGGTATGCGCTGGTGGCTGTCATTTTGCTTCCCTCTGATGAAAGGATGCGTAGGGGTGTAGATTTGCCTGGTGTGAGAGAAAGCGTCAACTTTAGTCGGTACGCGCGATATTTCGTTGGAAAATCAGGTTTCCCATTTTACTGAGCACCGCTGTAAATCCCGCCGAGAGAACGAGAGTGGCGAAAAACAACAGCAGCATCCCAGAAGTACCCATTAGAAAGCGGGGAAAGCGATGCAAAAAATAGATGATTAGTACATGGCAATAGTAGATCCCCATAGAGTGACAAGAGAGAAAGGTGACGCCTGCTGCCAGTCCTGGCCAGGCTTTGATCCACTCCCAAACCCCGATTCCGCAAAAGAATGCCCATATTGTGACCACCATAAGTTCCGGTTTGATGGCGTGGAGCAACCCCGTGCGGAGAGAAACGGCGCTGTATAGAACGGATAAAACTCCTCCCATAGCCAGCAGAGGCAGAGCGTTTTCCTTGCAGCGCTGCTTTAGGTGTTCCAGATCTAACGTTTGCAGGAACATCCCCGCAACAAAGTAAAAGCCCCAAACAGGGAAGGTCAGCCAGAGATAAACAGGCGGTGGGGCCACAATGATGCCGAAGTGGTGCAGGGTATAGCAGCCTTGGAGCAATAGGGTGACTGCCATGGCCCACGCAGTACTCTGCACAGGCCAGCGGTCCACCCACCGCTTGAGCAGGGGATAGAGAAGATAACATTGAAGGATGATGGGGATGAAATAGAGGTGAGGTGCGCTTTGGCCGGTGAGAACGGTCCGAAGCAGCCAGGAGGGATTTGCTAGTTGGTCCAGCCAGACAGAAAAATGATAGCCAGTGTTGGAGAGGGAATAGATCATCGTCCACATGAGATATGGCAGCAGGACTCGAACGGCCCGTCTCTTGAGGAAGGAGAAATAAGAGGTCTGTTTTGCTCCAACGCCCAGGGAGAAACCGGAGAGCAGAAGAAACAAGGGGACACTGAACCGGACTGCTTGGTTGAGAAGAGAAGCCAGGTTCATGGAAAGGAATTGAATGCTTGTTTCTTGATGGAGATAGGTGCTGCTTGCGTGTCCCATCATAACAGCCAGCATAGAGATGGTACGGAGAAAATCAAGTTCAAGCAACCGATTGTGTGGCAGTTGACGTTTTTTGATTTTCGATATGTGTGGAAGGGACTTGGGATACAATCCCAGGCCCCTTCCAATATGTAGGATTCTCTGGTGGTGATTCATTGGATTAGCTATGACGAATGTTGAATGTGTCGTTGTATGTGGTGTAGCTCAGCGTGATTTTACTGCTGGAAACCTTCCAGGCGTTGGTTACTCTGTCAGTGTTGATGCCCCAGCTAACGTAGTTGCTGCGGTTGTGCAGCTGGCAGTTAGTAAATTGCCCGCCAGTCATATATGTGCCATCGGACTGATTGTCTGACCCGGTGGGTACTAAAGATGCAAACCGATAGTACCGACAAGAAATCTTGTTGCCGCTGGAAACAAGATTTCCAGAGGAAACTTTGATATCTCGATCAAATGTAGATCCAACATTAGCTCCAGATGAATTCTTGAACTGAATGTACATGTGGACAGTGGTTGTATTTACCGGCTTGACTACGACGATTGCGTTTGTTGCAGTGCTGGGGGCTTTGTATTTGTCGAATGTGGAAAAGGTTCCGCCGACATCATAGAAGCAGGGCGACCAACCACTTCCGGTGTTTTGAAGGCCTAAATCAATACCATGTTTAGAACCATAGATTCCGAAGATAGCGCCAATAGTTGCTTTTTCATCAAAATCACCTCCCTTCATTTCGTTTTCAACTACTGTAACGAACGAGGGAGGCGATTTGTGACACCAGAGTTTCAGATTTTTCTAAAAAATTTTTAGAGCAGACTTTCTGAATAACTCCAATGTCGTTGCATTGTATGGAAAAGGGCGGAGTTATTCTTCTTTGGGCATAACAGTTTCGGCCAAGGCGATTAGGTCATCCTGCGCCATGAAAGCGGTTACTTCAATTAGCGCCCCAGTTTCTTGGTCTTCCCAGATGATGGTATTTGAGGAGTTGGGATCGTGAGAGAGATAGAGTGTTGCGGTGTTGTCGTTAACCTCAACAGATCGGGTATCTGTCTCTTTGTCAACAATAAACACTTCACCATGGGAGGAGTCTATTTCGTACTGATAGAAAAAGTCAACATATAAGCCATTTTCATTGGTATAATGTTCGTTGACAAATGTATTTTGCTGTATTTTCTCGTCCAGCCAATACCCATCTGGAACATCAATTTGATAATGTACGATTTCCGATGTGGATGCTATACCACCTTGGTGGAAATAGCGTTGGGCGCCTTCTATCTGCTCGCACACCCACCCAAAAACGATCTCTCGGGCTTGGGCATTGGTGGAAAGGAGAACGACACCGCCTACTAGGAAAGCCAAGAACAGACAGGCTGCCCGCTGGAGTCCCCGGTAGATTGGCAGGCGGCGGTGTCGTCGCAGGACCTTCTTCATCTTTTTCTCAAAGGCAGGGGAGAAGGTGTGCTGGCACTGGTCGGGCTCAGGGAGGCTGGCATCCAACAAGTCTCCTGCCTCACACACTGCCTGGCGCAGACGGTCTTCTGAAAGAAACGTCATAAGATCTCCTCCTCTTCACAAAGTTGGCGCAGCTTGTCTTTGGCTCTCTGTTCCAGCTTCCGGGCTGCGGGCCAGGATATCCCCATAAGGGCGGCAATTTCTCGCGTGCTGTATCCCATCTGGTACTTCAGCCGAAAGAATTCTCGGTAGCGGCCTGGCAGACGCAGGATACATTCAGTTAGCCCGCTGCCCCCCTCCAGGCTGGGAGAAATGCCTAAGGTTTCGTCCAAAGGGGCCTCAGAACGACGGGCTTTTCGGCGGTAAAGATCAATGGCTTTGTTTTCTACGATAGTAATGATGAAAGCTTTGGTTTTGTGACGCTCCAGGCGAGAAAATTTTTTGATGTTTTCTGCAATGGCCAAAAAAGCGTCGTGGACTGCGTCCTCTGCATCCTGGTCGTTGCGGAGAATTTGGTTGGCGACATAAAACATCAGGCTGCGATAGGTCTCGTAGAGCCTCACAAATTGATCTCGGTCCTGAGGGTCATCTATGACCTGAAGATAAATCAGTATGGCATATCCCTCCTCATAGCAGCATCCTGCTCGCCCGCTGGTGCATCTGACGGCATTCGTCCACCATGTCCTGGATGATTTGGGCCGCAGGTTTGACGTCGTGAATGCGGCCCAAAACCTGGCCCATGGCGATCTGGGCGGCTTGAGGATCGTCCTGCTCATAGGCGGCTTTGGTGACGGTGCCCCGGATCATGGGATACAATTCCTCAAAGGTGGGATGCCCCTTTTCAAAGGCAATGATGTCTAAGGCACCCTGTGTTTTGAGGGAGCGCAGAGCGTTGCGGATGCTGGTCTGGGTGAGGACGGTGTCGGTCTCTCGGGCATCGATGATCGTTTGACGCAGGTGGGGACCGATTTCCGTCTCTGAAGCCATCAGGAAACGGGTTCCGACCATGACCCCATCCAGTCCCATTGCCAGGGCAGCATATAGGGTACGGCCGTCGCACACGCCGCCAGCCCCTACTACGGGCAAGTCACAGCGTTCGGTGGTGAGGGGCCACTGGACCATGGACCCGACCCCGGCCATACCTGGGTGGCCGCCTCCTTCATAACCCACGATACAAACCGCGTCACACCCCACCTCCTGGGCGGTGTGGGCGAAGCGGGAATCAGGGATCTTGTGCATGACCAGACAGCCTGCTCCCTTGAGGGTGTCCATAAAGGGTTTTGGGGAACTGCCTGCGGTCTCTACGATGTGGACCTTTTCGGCCAGGATGGCTTCCAGAAAGCCTTTGATGGGGCCGTCTGGCTTAGTGTCCGGCAGGAGCGAGAGGTTAACAGAAAAAGGGTTCGCTGTCAGGCGTTTCATCAGGCGGATGTCCTCCTGAAAGGCTTCGGGGCTGTCATAGGTGGTCATGTTGATGGTGCCCAGCCCTCCGGCGTTGGAGACGGCGGCGGCCAGCCGGGGCTTGGAGAGCCATTGCATAGCGCCTTGAATGATGGGGTAGTCGATGCCAAACAGTTCTGTGATGCGGGTCTTCATATCTCTTCTCCTCCGGGCGTAATTTTCGTTTTGCCCTGCTGTGTTTTCAAAAGGGTATTGTAAAATTAGTATAACAATTTTCGGGAAAAAGGTCAATGAAATAGGACGGGGGCAACAGGTTTTATGGGGAAAACAGAGAAAATTTGTTTGACAAAAGAGAAATTGAGGTGTATACTAAAAAAGAATTATTAACCTGCGAAAGGAAGGATGGAATTATGGAATTCAAAACCGCAACCATGGCCGATTTCGACGTGGCATTTCACTACATCGAAAGATTGTGGGATTACAACACCTATGATAAGGATACGATTCGTAAGGTGTATGCCGAGGTGCTGGCGGACGAGAACAGCTTCGCTTTCTTTCTTATGGATGGGGAAGAGTATCACGGCTTCTGCCATGGCGCATACTTTAATACGTTCTGGCTCTCCGGCATGACTTGCTATGTCTCCAGCATCATCACCAATGAAGATGACCGTGGCAAGGGTTGCGGAATCAAACTCATGGATCACGCCAAGGAACTGGCGAAGGAACGCAACTGTAAGGCGCTCATTCTGGATTCTGGGATGCCTCGTACTCAGGCGCATCGCTTCTATGAGATCTATGGCTTTGAAAAGAGCTGCTATGGTTTCGATTACTACCTGGAACCCTGATATTTGCGATATTGTGTAAAGCCGGCGTCTCCTTACGGGGAGACGTCGGTTTTCTGTCAGAAGGGAGACCTTTCTGCGTGTTCTTTTTTCATAGAGCTATTTTCATATTATATTGAGCGATCAAGCGGATTAACGATGTAAATTAGGATGCCCTTTCAGAAAGGAGAGCCTATGAGCT
Organism: Evtepia sp.; assembly: GCA_020025735.1. Classification (GTDB taxonomy): domain Bacteria; phylum Bacillota; class Clostridia; order Oscillospirales; family Oscillospiraceae; genus Evtepia. Next base: position 14,092 of record JAHHRP010000020.1, on the reverse strand, counting down.
TTCGCAGGATTGAATATTTTTTATCAGTTGCAAAACATCTGAACTTTACCAAAGCAGCCAAGGAGTGTTATGTAGCCCAGGCGGCGATCAGCCAGCAGATCAAACAGTTTGAGGAGGAGTTGGGCTTCAAACTCTTTGATCGAGGGGGGATCGGTGTATCGCTTACACCAGCAGGAGAATACTTTGCCAAGCAATGTCAAACCGTACTAACGCAGTATACAGGGGCAGTGAAACAGGCACGGGCCATTGCCGACGGAATCAAACGGGATTTGCGTTTGGGCATCAATGGACCCTTCGCCCAGGACAGTATTCCTGGTTACCTCCGCCAGTTTCGCCAGCTGCATCCTAAAGCGGCCATCACGCTTCGAGAAGGCGGCAGAGAGGAGATGCTGGAATCTTTGGTCAAAGAGGAGTTGGATGTGGTTGTGATTCCAGACTATGGCCTAAAGCTGGACCAGCGCTTTGAGGCATTGGAACTGAGCAGCGAGCGGGCCAAATTTATGACTGGGCCTCATACAGAACTAGCTGGGCGGCGGTATGTGGCGCCGTCTGAGCTGACTGGTCAAACCATTTTCCGGGTGGAGGGGATAAGTGAGGATATCCAGGATCAGCCTTTGCCTGGTTACCTTGCGCGCCTGGGCCTTGGAGAAAATCCCATCCAGCCTGTGAAGACCTACCTGGAAGCCACCATCTTGGTTCAGGCGGGCCTGGGCATTGCGCTTATTCCAGGGGGAATGGAGGGCAAGCTGACTCGAGATGTAAGTGTTTTTTCGATTGAAGGGGATTCCTTTCGTTTGCGGACCATTGCCCTGCGACTGATGCCACCGGTGAGTGTGGCCGCAGACTATTTTTTTCAGGTTATGCGTCAGGATTTGGAGGAGGAGAAAAAGGAGTGATAAGTTTTTCTGATGGAGCGATCAGTTTTCGATGTTTCCCAAGCGTGGTATCCTGTGATATGATGCATGTAAAGAAAGATAGCAGAACATAGTTCAAATAGATAAAAACAAGAAATAAAAATTTTTAAATTAGAAGGGAGAACCGAGACATGAATGTGAATTTGGATGCAAGATATGGCCTCTATATCAATGGCAAATGGGTTCCTGCTTCCGATGGAAAAGTTTTCACCACCAGCAACCCTGCCACTGGCGAGAAGTTAGCTGAGTGCGCTGAGGCAACCAGAGAAGATGTGGATGCAGCGGTCCAGGCTGCCTGGGCTGCGTTCCCTGCTTGGCGTGATCTAGAGGCCGATAAGCGGGCAGCGATTCTAATGAAGATTGCTGACGTCATTGACGAGAATAAAGAGCTGTTGGCTACCATCGAGTCTATGGATAACGGCAAGCCTATCCGGGAGACAATGACCATTGATGTCCCCTATTCCTCTGATCACTTCCGGTACTTCGCCAGTGCCATCCGCACCGAAGAGGGAACTGCCAGCGTGCTGAAGGACCATGTGGGTCACTTCATGAACATCATCCTTCACGAGCCCATCGGTGTTGTGGGTCAGATCGTTCCTTGGAACTTCCCCTTCCTGATGGCCGCTTGGAAGCTGGCACCCGCCCTGGCTGCTGGTGACTGCGTGGTATTCAAGCCCTCCTCCACCACTTCCCTGAGTGTGTTGACACTGGTTAAGCTCATTGGCCACCTGCTGCCCCCCGGCGTGCTGAATGTGGTTACTGGTGGTGGTTCCCGCTCTGGCCAGTACATGCTCGAACACCCCGGCTTCCGCAAGCTGGCATTTACCGGCTCCACCGAAGTTGGTTTGGATGTGGCTAAGGCCGCTGCTGAGAAACTCATCCCATCTACTTTGGAGCTGGGCGGCAAGAGTGCCAACATCTTCTTTGAAGACTGCGACTGGGAACGTGCATTGGATGGCTTGCAGCTGGGCATCCTGTTTAACCAGGGTCAGGTTTGCTGTGCTGGTTCCCGTGTCTTCGTGCAGGAAGGCATTTATGATAAGTTTGTTGAGGCTGCTGTTAAGGCATTCAACAATGTCAACGTGGGCGATCCTCTGGACCCCAACACCCAGATGGGTTCCCAGGTAGACCAGGGTCAGTTGAGAAAGATCATGTCCTATGTGGAGTTAGCTAAGGAAGAGGGAGCTGTTGTTGCTTGCGGCGGTGAGCCTTGCAAGGATGGCGCTTGCGCCAACGGTGCGTTTATGAAGCCCACCCTGATTGTCAACGCCAACAATAAGATGCGTGTGGCACAGGAAGAAATCTTTGGGCCTGTGGCTGTGGTCATCAAGTTCAAGACCGAGGAAGAGGTCATTGCTATGGCGAATGACTCTGTTTATGGCTTGGGCGGCGCTGTCTGGACCCAGGATATCAACCGGGCTTTCCGCGTGGCACAGGCTGTCGAGACTGGTCGTATGTGGGTCAATACTTACAATATGATTCCTGCTGGCGCACCCTTCGGTGGATATAAGCAGTCTGGTATTGGCCGTGAGACCCACAAGATTATTCTGGAGCACTACACACAGCAGAAGAATATCATGATTAACCTCAATGACACCCCCTCCGGCTTCTATCCTGCAAAGTAAGTCGGCATTTGAAAGAACAAACCTTGGGGCGGAGGGGACTAGTTCCCCTCCGCCCTTTTATAAACAAAATGTCAGAAAGGAAACATTGCTATGTCTACGTATTATTTCGTTCCCAGCAGAAATGTCTTTGGAGAAGGTTCTGTGGCCGAGACTGGTCATCTGATGCAGAGTTTGGGCGGCACCAAAGCGATGATCGTCACAGATGAGTTTTTGGCGAAAAATCCCATGACTGCCCGCATCCAGAGTATCCTCAAAGAAGCAGGTGTGGACTCCGTTGTCTTTGGAAAGGCTGAGCCGAACCCTAAGGATACCAATGTGGTAGAAGGGGAGAAGTTCTACCATGACAACAAGTGCGACTGTATTCTTTCTCTGGGCGGCGGTTCCTCTCACGACTGCGCCAAGGGCATTGGTCTGGTAGCCAGTAACGGTGGCAAGATTGCAGACTATGAAGGGGTGGACAAGGCACATGAGGCATTGCCGCCTCTGGTGGCGGTCAACACCACCGCAGGCACTGCGTCCGAGATCACCCGTTTTTGCATCATCACAGATACGTCACGGAAAGTGAAGATGTGTATTGTGGACTGGCGCGTGACCCCTGCCATCGCCATCAACGATCCTGAGCTTATGGTGGGAATGCCTGCGTCTCTGACTGCGGCTACCGGCATGGATGCACTCACCCACGCAGTGGAGGCTTATGTGTCTACCTCAGCAAACCCCCTCACCGACGCAGCTGCCATTAAGGCCATCGACAAGATCATCCACTATTTGCCGCAGGCTGTGGCCAACGGCGATTATATGAAGGCTCGTTCCGAGATGGCATATGCACAGTATCTGGCAGGCGTGGCATTCAACAATGCCTCTCTGGGGTATGTTCACGCGATGGCCCATCAGTTGGGTGGTTTCTACAACTTGCCTCATGGTGTATGTAATGCGATCCTGCTGCCGTATGTTCAGGAGTTTAACCTCATCGGCAACCTGGAACGGTTTGCTGTTATTGCCCGGGCGATGGATCTGAATGTAGATGGGATGTCTCCGTTTGAGGCTGGTGAGGTCTGCGTTTATGGCTTGAAGAACTTTGGCCGTTACTTGGGGATTCCCCAGAATCTGCGTTCTTTGGGCGTGGACCCGGCAGATTTTGAGATCATGGCAGAGAATGCCATGAAGGATGCTACTGCGGCTACGAACCCCAGAAAGGCAACAAAGGAACAGATCATTGCCATCTTCCAAAAGGCATACGATGGGAACTGAGTCTTGTTGATGCGATGTTTTATCCCGGAACGGCGCACATGCGCTGTTCCGGGTTTTTTATGGCGAGAGAAAAACCCTCTCCCTATCAGTCCAAGGGACGGTGGGGAGAGGGTTCAAAATTATTTGGCCTTTACATCTGCCAGGAATTGTTCCCAAAGATCCGGGTGGTCAACGAAGTAAAGAGGGCAGGGCTTGCCGGTTACATCGTAGTGACGAATGACATGATCCCGTCCAATGCCACAATAGTCACACAGCCAGGCAGTGAGTTTCACTAAAGCATCATAGGATTCCTGAGTAAATTTGCCTGTGGAATCGGGATGACAGACCTCAATGGAAATGGTATCCAAGTTTCGATCGTTGGTGGCAGAGGATTTTTCATCCATAGGGATACACTGGATGATGTCACCATCCATCCCAATGAGGAAGTGGGAACTGACGGTGGTTTCCGGCTGGTCATAGAAGTCGTGATTTTGCTGAGCAGTGGTGCCGGGATTGCCGACGTAATGAATGGCGATATCCTTTACACCACTGAGTTTCTCTCCGCGGCGGCCGCTGCCATTTATGGCGATGATCTGCTTGTCCACCCAGTAAGGGGTCCGATCCCGGGCCAGTTTATCCATTTGATCACCACCATTCAGGATGGCGATGATGATGCCTAAGGTGATCACCAAGACCAGCACAGGAATCAGGAGGAGCAGCAGACGACGGAGATCTTGCTGCCGAAATGGCCTGCGCCGTGGAGCTACACGTTTACCAGGCGGACGCCGATGGGGGGAAGCGTGGTTTGGCTTTGGCGGTGTAGATGTGTTAGGGGTAGATGAGGGCATGGGGGAACCTCCTTTGACAGATCAGATGGGACGGGTGGCAGCCTTGAGCCAGGCAGCCTCTTCAGTGGGTAGATGGGGAGAGAGGGCCTGATAGACTTTGGCGTGGTAGTCATTGAGCCAGGTCCGTTCCGCAGGACGCATTTCCTCTGGGCAGACAGCATCCAGATCGAAAGGGGTGAGGGTGAGAGGTTCAAAACCCAGAAAGCGACCAAAGGGTGTGACAGTCTTTTCGACACACAGCAACAGGTTTTCCAGACGGATGCCATAGGCACCATCGAAGTAAAGTCCCGGCTCATCAGAGGTAATCATCCCTGGAACCAAGGGGGTTTGCCGCTCAGCGGCTCGCCAGTGGATGCGCTGGGGTCCTTCGTGAACGCTGAGCAGATATCCGACACCATGTCCTGTACCATGGTTAAAGTCCAGACCAAGTTCCCACAGAGGCTGCCGCGCAGCCAGATCTAGGCTGCTGCCAGTGCAGCCAGCAGGGAAGATGACTTGCGCCAAAGACAGGTTGCCTCGCAGGACTGCGGTGTAGTGCGTTTTTTCTTCCGGGGAGAGTTTCCCCAAGGCATAGGTGCGGGTGCAGTCAGTGGTGCCAGTGTAATAGTGCCCTCCGGTGTCTGCCAACAGAAAGCCTGTGCTGCCAATGACGCGGTCGCTGGCGGGGGTAGGGGAGTAATGGACCACAGCGCTGTGATCTCCAGCAGCGAGGATGGGATCAAAGCTAGGCTGGAGATAGAGGGTGTGTTCTCGGCGGTAGTCCTCTAAGCGGGCTGCGGCAGACAGTTCTGTGATGGTTTGTTTTTCTGACCGGGTCTTAAGCCAATACATGAATCGTGTCAGAGCGATGCCATCGGCCAGATGGGCCTGCTTCATATTCTTGATTTCTTGTGGATTCTTCACTGCCTTGCGCTGCTCAGTGGGGTCGGGTCGGTCGTTCACCGGAACTTCACTGGGAATGCTGGTGAGCAGTGTGGTGCTTACGCGGCGCGTATCCAGTTGGACCCGCTGGCTGGGGGTCAGCCGACTCACATGGGGAAGGAAGTTTTCATAAGGGCGCAGGGTTATCCCATCAGCTTCCAATTTCTCCAGGACGTCAGGGGAGAACGCAGCGGGGTTGGCAAAGAGAATGCAGCTGTCTCGGGTTAGAACGAGATTGCTCAGTACCACTGGATCGTGAGGAATGTCATCCCCACGGAGATTTAGCAACCAACCGATGTCTTCCAGAGTGGTCAGCAGTAATACGTCGGAGCCCTTGGCAGTGAGGGTGCTGCGGATCTCTGCCAGCTTTTCTCGGCGGCTGACACCAGCATACTCCTCTGCCAGAAGCCAGGCAGGACGAGCAGAAAGGGGAGGGCGCTGGGCCCAGATCTCACCGACCAGATCCAGCTGATGATTGAGCTTGGCCCCCAGCTGCCGGACCAGACTGTGGTAGCGGCGGCCTGTTCGGGCATCTACACAGCGGCCATCAAAGCCCAGTGTCTGTCCTGGTTGTAAGCTGCCCCGTAGAAAGGACTCGATGGTAGGTACGCCGGGCTGGCCCTGTTTCATCAGGTGGATGTCGGACCCTTGCAGCTCTTCTTCTGCTTGGAGAAAGTACCGTCCGTCGGTCCATAGTCCTGCCCAGTTGGCAAAGACCAGCAGCGTGCCAGCGGAACCGGTGAAGCCGGAGATATATTCCCGGCAGGCAAAATGAGCCCCAACATACTCGCTGCCATGAAAGTCGGCAGTTGGGATGAGATAGGCATCAATATGATAGTCAGCCATTGCATCCCGAAGGGCTTGGAGCGGATGTGCCATGAAAGGACCTCCCGAATTTAGGATTAGATAGGATTAGATTAGAAGCAGGAATTTTGTGAAACGACAGGAGCAGGGAGTCTGTGTCGTTAACACAGTCCAATAAATAAAAGAGAAAGAATGGGTTCAGTATAGCACGAAGGAGCGAAATTGCAAAGGCTTTGGGGGAAAAGGGGGCGAAATTCCAGTTTTCTCCGGGAAGACTTTGTGATAGAATACGAAACGAAGTGTCCAGGCTGGTTCCAGTTCTCAGCCTGAGAATAGGAAGGTGATCCAATGATCGAAACAGTGACCATCGTGGGAATGGGTGCTCTTGGCATCCTTTACGGCAATGCGTTAGCCAGGCATCTGGGGAAAGACCACGTCCGCTTTCTGGCAGATGGAGAACGGTTGGAACGATACCGGAAAGAAGAGGTTTGGTGTAACGGGGAAACGTGTGCGTTTTGTTTTACGGATGGGCAGGACGGACCAAGTGACCTATTGCTCTTTGCAGTAAAAGGTCCTGCTTTGGAAGAAGCCATGGCCTTAGCAGCACCTTGCGTGGGAGAAGAGACGATCCTCTTGTCTGTTCTCAATGGTGTGACTAGCGAGGAGGAGCTTAGTCAGACCTTTGGTCCGGCAAAGGTCCTTTACGCTGTGGCCCAGGGAATGGATGCCGTGCGGGAGGGCACGCATGTGAACTACACCCATCAGGGAACCCTTTTTCTGGGCCTGCCAGAAGAGGACTATTTCGACCGGGGAGAGAAGCTGGAGGCGGTCTATGCACTCTTCTGTGCGGCAGGTTTGGACGTGCGGAAGGAGGAGGATATCCTTCACCGAATGTGGTGTAAATTCATGCTCAATGTAGGCATCAATCAAGTTTGTATGGCCTATGAATGTGACTACGGAGGTGCCCAGGTTCCTGGGGAGATTCGAGAAACCATGATTGCAGCGATGAACGAGGCCCGTAAGGTAGGTGCCTGCCAGGGGGTTCTGGTGACGCAGAAGGATTTACAGGATTACCTGGCTATCCTGGATGACTTGGACCCCAAGGCGATGCCTTCTATGCGTCAAGATGGGTTGGCGCATCGGCCTAGTGAGGTGGAACTTTTTGCTGGCACGGTGCTGCGCCTGGCAGAATTCTACGGAATGAATGCACCGGTGAATGAGGCGCTTTATCAAAAGATCAAGGAGATGGAAACAAACTGGTGAAGAGGAAATTGTAAGGTTGACAAAAAAAGAGCGCCAAAAAGGAACTGGAAAAAATAATTTAAAAATTGGTGGAAAATGATTGACAGACCAGATGGGAAGTGCTATTGTTGGATGCAACAAAGGATACACCCCGCATGAGAAACAGTACAGTGAGGCTTTGAAGATGAACTTGTTTTTTGCTGAACTGAATATTCTGGCTGTCAGCATTATTGGGGTACTACTCGTCGTAGTAGTACCAGAAATAATGCTAAATGTTATGTCCAGAACAGAGAAGCGAAACGCAAACTATTTTCAGGGTTGAGCAGCGCATCATTTGTGGTGGCCCTTATGAACTGAGATTTGCGGAGAACTGATAGGCTTTGTGGTTTTAACGTTTAGCACGTAAAAGACCACAGGGCCTTTTTGTTATCCCAAATGGCAAAGGAACCCCAAAAAAGAAGGAGGAAACAGCATGGAAATGACAGGAGCGAAGATCCTGATGGAATGCTTGTTGGAGCAGGGTGTCGACCTAGTGTTCGGCTACCCTGGTGGCACCATCTTGAATGTTTACGATGAATTGTATCGATATAGAGATCGGATCACCCACATTCTTACGGCCCATGAACAGGGGGCCTCTCACGCCGCCGATGGCTATGCACGTTCCACTGGTAAGGTGGGCGTATGCCTGGCTACCTCCGGCCCAGGTGCCACGAACCTGACCACTGGAATTGCAACAGCGTATATGGACTCTTCCCCCGTAGTGTTCATTACCTGTAATGTCAGCCAGAACCTCATTGGCAGAGATGCCTTCCAGGAGGTAGACATTACTGGGATCGCCATGCCCATCACCAAATGTACTTATCTGGTGCGGGATGTGAACACTTTGGCTGACACTGTGCGGGAGGCTTTTGCCATTGCCCGTAGTGGCCGTCCCGGTCCAGTGCTCATTGATATCGTCAAAAATGTTACCGCCGAAAAAGCGGAATATGAATATATCCCCCGCGAGAAGCATATTTCCTCCGGCCGCCTGGCCAACCTCATCCGCCGTGCCCGTACCAGCAGCCTGAAAATGCCCGAACCAAACCAGGAAGATGTGAACAAACTGGTAGAGATGATCGCTGAGTCCAAAAAACCGATGCTCATTTGCGGTGGCGGTGTGGTCCGCAGCCGTTCTCACGAGGAGTTCCGGGAGTTTGCCCGGCGTATTGACGCCCCGGTGGCCATCACACTCATGGGTGCTGGCGGCATCTCTGGACGAGATCCCCTGGCCACAGGCATGATCGGGATGCATGGTTCCAAGGCATCTAACATGGGCTGCGATGGCTGTGACCTGCTTATCGCCGTAGGCTGCCGATTCTCTGACCGTGTAGCCCTCAAACCCGCTACTTTCGCCCGTCAGGCCAAGATTGTCCACATTGACATCGACAGAGCTGAGATCAACAAAAACGTGGAAACCGATCACCACATCATCGGGAATGCCCGACAGGTGTTGGAGCTGCTCAATCGGAAAATTCCCCAGTACGACCACAGCGAGTGGAAGAAGTATGTGTTCTCCTTCCCCACTGAGACGGCGTACGACGAATATGCAAATCACCTGACGCCGAAGCAGATCCTTCATACCATTGCGCGTCTGTGCCCGGATGACTCCATCGTTTCTACTGACGTGGGGCAGCACCAGATGTGGGCCATCCAGCACTTCCACTTTGACTATCCCGGTCAGCTGCTCACCTCCGGTGGTTTCGGCACCATGGGCTTCGGTCTGGGGGCTGCCATCGGTGCAAAGATGGGCAACCCGGATAAGATAGTCATTCACATCGCTGGTGACGGCTGCTTCCGAATGAACAGCAATGAGATGTCTACCGAGGAGTTCTACAAATCCCCTGTTATCACATTCGTCTTCAACAACCATCGCTTAGGCATGGTTCGCCAGTGGCAGGAACTGATCTATGAAAACCGCTTTAGTCAGACAACTACCGAGCGCGGCCCTGACTTTGTGAAGTTGGCTGAGGCAAACGGCCTGAAGGGACGTCGTGTAACCACCGTGGAGGAACTGGAACGTGCGATTCAGGAGGCCCTGGAAGAGGAGAAGAAGGGCTTGGGCTATGTGGTCGACTGCACCATTGAGGAAACAGAGTTGGTCCGCCCCATGGTCAATGGCGGTACGCACATCACTGAATTCTTGGTCAACTAAGGAGGTCATGAGACATGGAAGAAGTAAAACTGCGCACTCTGTCTGTCCTGGTGGACAACGAGGCGGGCGTTCTATCTCAGATCTCCCGTCTGTTTTCCCGCAAGGGCTTTAACGTGGAGTCTCTGGCGGTGGGTACCACAGATAACCCCGCCATTTCCCGCATGACGATTGAGGTTCTGGCAAATGAAAACCAGATCGAACTCATGTGTAATCAGCTGGCGAAAATGGTCCCTGTCCACTCGGTGAAGCTGCTGGTTCCCAGTCATTCTATCCGGCGGGAGCTGGTTCTGTATAAGGTCCGGGCTAAGACCAGCGAGGATAAGAACGAGATCATTCAGATCGCCAATATTTTCCGTGGTTCCATCATTGATGTGTCCAAGGAGACGCTGACCCTGTCTGTGATCGGGGATGAGAAGAAAACCGATGCGGTGCAGGAGCTTCTAGCTGATTTCGGGATCGAAGAACTGGTCCGCACAGGGATGATCGCGCTGGAACGCGGTAAGTATACCATCGACGAAGATACAAAGGAAAAAGGAGAATTCAATTATGGCAAAGATGTATTATGAGAAAGATTGCGACCTGAATCAGCTTAATGGAAAGAAAATTGCCGTTGTGGGTTATGGTTCCCAGGGTCATGCCCACGCCATGAACTTGCGGGATTCTGGCTGTGATGTCATCATCGGTCTGAGAAAAGGCGGCAAGTCCTGGCCTGTGGCAGAAAAGGACGGATTCCAGGTGTTCCCTGTGGCTGAGGCTGCCAAGGCTGCGGATATCATCATGATTCTCATCAATGACGAAAATCAGGCTGAGATGTACAAGCAGGATATCGCACCCTATCTGACTGCAGGTAAGGCCATCGCCTTTGCCCATGGCTTCAATATTCGTTATCAGCAGATCAATCCTCCCGCAGATGTGGATGTGTTTATGGCAGCACCCAAAGGACCTGGCCACACTGTCCGCAGCCAGTATGTGGCAGGCAAGGGAGTACCTTGCCTGGTGGCTGTGGAGCAAAACGCCACGGGTAAGGCGTATGATATCGCTCTAGCCTACATTGCTGGGATTGGCGGCGCTCGAGCAGGAATCATGGAGACCACATTCCACGATGAGACCGAAACAGACCTGTTTGGCGAGCAGGCGGTTCTGTGCGGCGGCGTGGTGGAGCTGATGAAGCTGGGCTTCGAGACGCTGGTGGAAGCCGGTTATGAGCCTGAGAACGCCTATTTTGAGTGTATCCACGAGATGAAGCTCATCATCGACCTGATCAATAAGGGTGGTGTGGCAATGATGAATTATTCCATTTCTGACACCGCCGAGTATGGGGAATATGTTTCTGGCAGCCGGATCCTGCCCTATGAGCAGACCAAAGCAAACGTGAAAGCTGTCTTGAATGACATTCAGGATGGCACCTTTGCTGGCAAGTGGATTGCTGAAAACAAGAATGGCCGCACCTTCTTCAACTCCAAGCGTGCCATGCTGGCCAAACATCAGATGGAGACTGTGGGTGCTGAGCTGCGGAAGAATATGCTTTGGGGTGATGATGCCGATCCAGACACCGCTTCTAACTAATCCCATTGAAGCAGCGGACGAACAATACCCTGTCGTCATTTCGTTCTGCACCTGATGTTTCTGAGGTTTTCTGAAATAAGAAAGGGGAAGGTCCCTTTTCCCACACCTGCTGAAACAGACCCTTTTGAGTGATACCAAAAGGGTCTGTTTTTCTGCGGTATATCTGCCGGAAAGTGGCCATATACATAGGCAAGACGATACTGAGGGGAAAGGATGGGATGATATGTCCTTTGAGGAAAAGAATCCCTTGTTGGGAGAAATGGGCCATCGAATTACGCTGGAGGCACGAGAACGGCTGACGGTTTCTGGTGTGGATGGCGTAGAGAGTTTTGACGAAAATGATATTGTCATGTCCACCCAGGATGGTCGGTTGATGATCCGAGGAGAGGGCCTACATATTGAGAAGCTGAGCTTAGACGGGGGAGATCTGCTGGTCAAGGGGCGCGTGGATGCGCTGACCTATGAGGAAGAGGAGCCGCCCCGAGAGGGGCTGTTGGGGCGGCTGTTGCGGAAATGACAGTTTCCCTACACGATCAGGTCACGACGCTGGCTTTGTGCCTTGCCATTGGTATGGGGGTAGGCTGCCTATATGATTTGCTCCGCCAGGTGCGGCTAACCTTGCCATGGCGAGGTGCCCAGGAAGCCGTAGATTTGTTGTTTTGGATGGGAGCCTGTGGAACATTATTTTTCTGTGGCATCGTTGTGGGAGATGGCCGGGTGAGACTGTATATCGCCTTGAGTCTCATTCTGGGAGCAGGTGTCTATTTTCTCTTTCTCAGTGCTTGGACCAGACGAGGAATCAAGGTGTTTTTTTATGGGGCAGGAAGGGTCATTGGGTTCCATGTAGCTCCAGCTGCTTGGATTGTTCGCGCTCTCTCGGCTCCGTTGATAAAAATTTGGAGATATGGGGAAAAAACTTTAAAAAAGTTCTTTTCTTTTTCTCAGTTGTGGAGTAAAATATATCATCCGACAAAGAAGCGATACATTGCGTTTCGCCGTGGAACCAAAGAAAGGGAGGCAGAGTTACATGTTCCGCTCCAAAAAGGTTGGTCTTCTAGTCAGGATTCTCTTTCTGGTCCTGCTGGCTTACATGATCTTTACCTTAATCAGTGTCCGGCAAAAAATCGCCGACGCCAACGCCTCCGTGAAAACCCTTACCCAGCAGGTAAGCGATCAAGCCCAGACCAACACCGCGCTTTCCAACGCCATCGAAAACCGCGATGATCCCTCCTTCTTGGAGGATTTGGCACGGGAAAAGCTGGGATTGGTGGGTCCCAATGACCGAGTGTTTCATATTATAGATTAAGAGCAACGCTCTTTTTTGCTCACTGTTTGAGCGTATTACAACGAGGAGGATTCTCACCATCTATGGAAATCAGTGTAGGCGCAGTCCTGGAAGGAAGCATCAAAAGTATCACCAAATTTGGCGCGTTTGTCGCCCTGCCCGGTGGACGGTCTGGTTTGGTCCACATCTCTGAGATTGCCCATTCCTATGTGGCAAATGTCAGCGACTTTTTGACAGAAGGGCAGACGGTCAAGGTGAAGGTGGTCGGTATCGACGAGGCCGGCCGGATCAATTTGTCCATTAAGAAAGCTACCCCTCCTCCTCGGCCTCAAAATGTCGGGCGGGACCGACAGCCTCGTTCCGATTTCCGAGGTGGTGGCCGGAGCCATACCTATGGCGGCCATCATCAATCCCGGTCAGCAGTGCCCCAGCAGGCTGGCCCAGCGGACTTTGAGGCACGTCTGAAGCAGTTCATGCAGGCTTCTGACAGTCGCTTGTCTGACCTGAAGATGAACGAAAAGCGTAGCTCTCGCCGCAGTGGCCACCGTTGAAGAACGAAATGAAATACGTCCTGTCCGATCGTTTGCCGGGCAGGGCGTTTTTGCGTAAATTGGGTTAGGCCGATAAAAAGATAAAAAAGGCGCTTCCCTAAATAGGGAAGCGCAAAAGCAGGAGAATGGAATGAACGATGTCATGACGGACAACGCCTGCCGCCATGACGTATACTATCCCATTTTTTGGAAAAGGTCAAGGGGGCATTTTTGTCTTTTATTGTCGATAGAAAATATTCCTCATAAGGTCTTTCTATTTTTCACAAAAACAACGTGACTTTTTTGGGAAACTATGGTATACTATGAACGTAAGGAAGAGAAATCATTCCCTTCCTTGCCCCTACGAAAGGAGTTGACATCCATGAAATTCACCTTTACCGACAAGAAAGTGAACATCCCTAACCGTGTGCACGCTTATGCAGAGAAAAAGATCGGCAAGTTGGAGCGTTACTTCCACACTGAGCCTGAGGTTTCCGTTGTTTTCAGTGTGGAAAAAGGACGGAATATCTTGGAAGTGACCATCCGTTCCGGTGCTACGGTCATCCGTGTAGCAGAGAGTACGTCTGATATGTTTGTCACCATTGATGCTGCTGTGGCATCCATCGAGCGCCAGCTTCGCAAGAATAAGTCCCGTCTGGAAAAACGTCTACGGAAAGAAGCGTTTGACGTGGTGCCTGATGAGGCTTATTTTGTCCCCGAGACTGATGAGGACGAAGAGTCCGCCTATCAGCTGGTGCGGAACAAACGCTTTTTCTTCCGTCCCATGAGCATTGATGAGGCGATTCTCCAAATGAACCTGGTGGACCACACCTTCTTTGCGTTTCGGAATGAGGATGATGGCGGTGCGTTCTCTGTGGTCTATAAGCGCAATGACGGCGGGTACGGGATCATTGTGGACGAGGATTGATATCTAAAGTG